>JANQRO010000362.1 GCA_028284525.1 Myxococcota bacterium
CGGCGCGGGCGATGCGCTCGCGTTCGGGGCTCGAGAGACGGCGATTCCACTCGGCCAGGAGGTCGGCCACCCGCTGGATCTCGTCGGCGGCGGGCTCGGCCACGGGGGCCGCGCTCACCGGCGGGGTCGCGGTTGCTTCCGGGGTCGGCTCGGCGACCAGACCAAAGGCCAGGAGGGCGAGCGCGACGGTCATCCATCGTCGCGGTTGGCTTCGCATCGTGTCGGGTCGATCCGCGTCGCTACGCGGTGGGGCGTCGCCTCGCTCATCGAGGGCCTGGGCGAAACTCGTGGTGGCCGGTTCTGTCGAACTCGAGCTGTGGTGCACGCGCGGGGACAGCATGCCTCACCTCCCATCGGTTCGGATCGTCGGGTGAGGCTAGCCGACACGGCAACGCCGAGCCAAAGCCCGAGGTGCAACGGCGTTTCACAACCCGGCATCACGGCGGCCGCGGCCGTGCAGGCGGGACGCAGCCCGGGTGCAGACACGGGGCTCGGGGCCCGGTTCCGTTGGCCGAGAACGCAATGTTCGGGGACCTCTGGGATTGCCCGCCGCGGAGTGGCGCGCTGCCGGCGGCGTGCTCTGCAGTTGCCGAGGGCTCGCGGACGCGTCTCTCGACGCAGCGCGCGATTCCCTAGTCTGCGTCTCCATGTATCCGATCCCGTTTCACATCTTCGGCTACCCGGTGAGCTCCTTCGGGCTGATGCTGGCGCTGGGGTTCCTGGTGGGGACCTGGCTGGCGAGCCGTCGGATGGAGGAGCTCGGCATCCCCGCCGAGGTGGCGTCGACGATGCTGCTCTACTGCATGATCGGCGGGGTCGTCGGCGCGAAGCTCTACTGGGCGATCGACACCGCGATCCGCGAACCCGGGATCCCCTTCTCCCAGCGGCTGCTCTCCCGGGACGGGCTCACCTTCTACGGCGGGCTGATCGGCGCCGTCCTGGGCGGTGTCATCGGGACGCGGATCCATCGCATCTCGACCCTCGATTTCGCCAACTCGGCCGCCCTCGCCGCAGCCGTGGGCCAGGCGATCGGCCGGATCGGCTGTCTCCTGGTCGGCGACGACTACGGCCGTCCCACCGACCTTCCCTGGGGCATCGCCTTTCCGGAGGGCGCACCGCCCACCGATGTGCCGGTGCACCCCACCCAGATCTACGAGAGCGTCTGGCTCTTCGGGGTGACGGCCCTTCTGTGGCGGCGCCGCAAGACGAGCCCCTTTCTCTTCGGCGAATACATGGTGCTCAACGGGCTCGGGCGTTTCGTCGTCGAGATCTGGCGGGTCAACGCGCGGATCGGCGGGCTGAGCGAAGCCCAGTGGATCGCGATCGCCCTGGTGGTCGGGGGCGGATTCGGGTGGTGGCGGCTGCGCGCCCGCGCCGCCGCCACGCGCTAGGGCGACGACACCAGCCGGCTGGCGAGCGCCGCGGCCCGGGTGGTGTGGGCGTCCGGCGCCCCCGGTGTGAGCAACGCGGGCAGCCGTTCGAGGGCGCTCTTCGCGAGGGCGACGAAGCGTTGGTTCTCGCTCGGCACCTCGTCGGCGAGCCATGCCTCGAGACCGTCGAGGGCCGCCCCGTACTCGCCGCGGCGGTAGGCGGCCATGCCCGTGGCGTAGTGACGGTCGCGTGCCAGCCCGGGATCGCGGGGCCGCTTCGCGACGGCCTCCTCGAGGGCCACCAGCGCCTCGTCGAAGAACCCGCTCTCCAGGTAGGAGCGACCGACCCGGGCGAAGGTCTCGGCGCGATCGCCCCCAAAGGACTGGGCAAAGAACACGTCGATCGGCTCGCCCAGAATGCGCTCGGCGGCCTCGCGGTTCTCGAAGAGGAAGCGCATCAGCAGCCCGTCGTCGCAGCGCTCCGCGAGCAGCTCGTGGAGCTGTTCGCGCATCTGGTCGAGGAGCGCCGCGCACTCGTCGATCGCCTCGCTCACCCGCTCGCGGGACGCCGAGAGGATGCGGGCGAACTCGCCGAAGAGCGCCTCGGTGCCCGGCGCCGCGGTGCTCTCGGCGCGCGCCACCCGCGGCGCGTAGACCTCCAGCTGATAGAAGTTCTCGCGCAGCTTCATCGCCTCGTGGAAGAGCGAACCCACCGCGAGGTCGAGGAGCGCGATGCGCGAGAGGTCGTCGCTGGCGTCGCGGGCGCGGGAGAGTCGGTGGCTTCGTTCCTTCAACCGATAGAGCCGACTCGACTCGTCCTCGGCGACCAACCGTTGCACCTCGGGCCAGCGCAACGCGCCGCTGCGCCCGCGTTCGATGACCTCGCTCATCCGCTCGTGCGCGACCAGGAACTCGCGCACCAGGTCGACCAGCTCCGGCTCCCCACGTGTCACGGCGGCTAGAGTAACGCGCCGCACTCGACGAGCGTCGAAACGACGTCCAACCCCCCCGCGGCACGTCTCGTCGACGCCGGATGGCGGGTCGCCTAGTGTTCCCCGAGGAGGTCCGGAGATGAGTGAGATCGAACGCGAGAGCCTCGAGGTCGACGTCCTGTTCGTCGGCGCGGGCCCCGCGACGCTGGCGTCCGCGTACCACCTCGTGCGCGGTGTCGACGCCTACAACGAGCAGGCGTCGGCCCGTGGCGTGTCGCAGATCGAAGCCCCGACGGTGCTGGTGATCGAGAAGGCCGCCAACATCGGCGATCATCAGCTCTCGGGCGCAGTCGTCAACCCCCGGGCCTTTCGCGAGTGGATGCCGGATTTCGAGGACCAGGGCTTCCCCACCGAGCACGTCTGCGACGACGCGCGCTTCATGGCCTTCTTCGCCAAGCGCGCCCTCACCGCGCCGATCACCCCCCCGAACTTCCAGAAGAAGGGCTACCACGTCGCCTCGCTCTCGAACATCGTCAAGTGGATGGCCGAGAAGTGCGAGGAGGCGGGCATCGAGATCTATCCCGGCTTCGCCGGCGACAAACTCCTCGTCGAAGGGGGCAAGGTCGTCGGGGTGCAGACCGGCGACATGGGCATCGACAAGAACGGCGCCCCCAAACCGAACTTCCAGCCCGGGATGGAGATCCGCGCCAAGGTGACCGTGCTCGGCGAAGGTGTGCGCGGGAGCCTGACCAAGCAGCTCGTCGAGAACTTCGAGCTCGAAGGCGCCAACCCACAGGTCTACGAGACCGGCATCAAGGAGATCTGGAAGGTCCGGCCCGAGAAGCACAAGCCCGGTCGTGTGATCCACGGATCGGTGTTCCCGGACTTCTTCTCACAGATCAACGGGATGTGGCTCTACGACATGAAGGACAACCTGGTGTCCTTCGGCTTCGTCACCGTGCTCGACTCGGAAGACCCGTACAACGACCCCCATCTCGAGGCGCAGAAGTTCAAGACCCACCCCTTCATGCGCGATCTTCTCGAGGGAGGCGAGTTGGTGCGCTACGGCGCGAAGGCGATCCCGATGGGCGGGCTCACCGCCCAGCCCAAGCTCTACTGCGACGGGGCGATGCTCGTCGGCGACTCGGGCGGGTTCTGCAACGCCTTCCGGCTCTCGGGCGTCCACATGGCGGTGAAGTCGGGGATGATGGCGGCGGACACGATCGTCGAAGCCCTCGCCGCCGACGACTTCGGCGCGGTGCGTCTCGGGGCCTACACCGAGCGCTACCGCGCGAGCTGGGCGTGGACCGAGCACGAGGAGGCGCGCAACTTCCACGGCTCCGCCGACCTCCATCCGCTCTTCGCGATGATGAACACGCCGTTGATGCTGGCCACCGGCGGTCGTGGCCTGAAGGACGACCTCGAGTTCGAGGCGGGACACCTCAAGATGCGGCGGCTGGCCGAGCTCCCCGAGGCACAGCGCACCGCCGAGGTGTTCGAGTTCGACGGCAAGCTCACCTTCTCGAAGGAGCACCTGGTGGGCTTCAGCGGTACCCAGCACGAGGTGGACCAGCCCTCCCACCTGGTGGTGGCGGACACCGACCTGTGCAGCGACGTGTGCAGCGAGGAGTATGGAAACCCCTGCGAGCGCTTCTGCCCGGCCGCGGTCTACGAGATGATGGACGACCCGGAGCGACCGGGAAAGAAGACGCTCTTCATCCACCACGAGAACTGCGTGCACTGCAAGACCTGCGACATCGCGGATCCCTACCAGGTGATCACCTGGACACCGCCCGAAGGGGGCGAGGGGCCGGACTATACGCAGATGTAGGCAAGCCGAGCGGCTTTCCCGCTCGGCGCGCAGCGTGGGCGAAGCCCACGCGAGGTTCACGGTGCTGAACGACGCACACCAACGGATCTGCTCCGGAGCGCTGGTCCGTCTGTAGCGTCCCGGGTGGCGCGGGTGTCTCCGCTAGCCCCGCGTCATCGCTCTGCGCAGGGCAGCGGCGACTTCGGCGCTGCGGGCGGCGATCATCGATGGGGCGGGCTCGTCGATCGATTCGGGGAAGGGGGCGCCCTCGGCGGTCTCCAGATGTGCGCCGGCCTCTTGGGCGACCAGCGCGCCCACCCGACCTCGGGTGCTGATCCCGGGCCCGCTCGGATCGACGGCGATGCGGGGCCCCGCGGCGACCCCAGGGAGCAGCGGGGCCACCGAGATCGCGCCCCCCGCGGCGAGACGCGGGACGAAGCCGGTGGCGCGGAGGGCTTCGTGGAGGGC
>JANQRO010000367.1 GCA_028284525.1 Myxococcota bacterium
GCGCCGGCCACCCGCGGAAGCACCAGGTCGTGCGCCTCGGCCAGGGTCGCGAGCAGCTCGCCCAGCCGCTGCATCTCGCCGGCGGCGGCGCGGCTCGGCGACGCCCCGGGCCGGTAGTCGAAGATCTCGAGGTCGCCACCGTAGGCGCACAGACACCCCGCGCCCCAGCGCGCGGCGATCGTCTCGACCATCTGCACCGCGTCTTCTGGGGGGCGCGCGCCGTGCACCACGTGCTGCACGCGCTGGAAGAGGATCGAATCGTTCCAGAGCAGCTCCAGGGCGCGGTCGCCCGGGGCGGCGACCCGCGCGGGGCGGGTGCGCATCCCGCGCAGCGCCGGCTGGACGCTCGCGGCGTTGTTCCACTCCATCACGAGACGCCGCGCGCCGGCGTCGCGGTAGAGGCCGACGAGCCCCCGCGAGTAGGTCTGCTCGTTGACGAACCAGGTCTCGGGCACGGCGCCGAGGAGCTCGGCGTAGCGCGCGGCGCCCTGCTCGAAGTTCGCCCGGTTCACCGCCACCGGCGCCAGGGGAGCCACCACCTGGGCGAGCCCCGAGCCCAACACCTCGATCCGCCCGCGCTCGACCTCCGCCCGCAGGGTCTTGAGCCACTCGGGGTCGAGATCGCCGACGGTCTCGAGGGTGCGCACGGGCATCTCGAGCCCCAGGGCGAGCCCGCCGCGGGCCCACTCGAGGAGCGGCCAGTAGCAGCGCTCGACCACCAGCGAGACGTCGACCGACGGCATCGCCGAGAAGTCGAGGTTGGCGTGGAACGCCGTGAACAGCGACAGACGCCGTTCAGGCGGCACGGCTCTCCAGCTCCTGCACGAGCTCGGCGAGACGGTCGACGCTCAGCCACTGGGTGTTGGTGTGGCTCGCGTAGACAAAGCCGCCCTCGCCCGGGGTGCCGAGCCCGGGGACCTGGCCGCCCACGACGTAGTGGGGGCCGACGTCGCGGGCGTCCCGGGACTCCTCCGCGGTGAGCAGCACCTCGTGGAGCTTTTCCCCGGGGCGGATCCCGATCTCTTTGATCATCGCCTCGGGGGCGATCGCCCGGGCGAGGTCGGTGATCCGCATGCTCGGGATCTTGGGGACGAAGATCTCGCCCCCCGCCATCGTGGCGAAGGCGTCGAGCACGAGGTCGACCGCCTGGTCGAGGGAGATCCAGAAACGCGACATCCGCTCGTCGGTCACCGTCAGCACCCCGGACGGGACCTGGCGCAGAAAGAGC
The DNA here is from genome assembly GCA_028284525.1 of Myxococcota bacterium. Lineage (GTDB taxonomy): Bacteria > Myxococcota_A > UBA9160 > UBA9160 > PR03 > JANQRO01. The sequence continues at coordinate 1,229 of JANQRO010000367.1, forward strand.
GGGATCACGCTGCCGCGGCTCCCCACGACGTTGCCGTAGCGCACCATCGCGAAGCGCGAGCTGCGCGGCCCGACGTAGGCGTTGCCGTGCACCAGCACCTTCTCGGCGCAGAGCTTGGTCGCCCCGTAGAGATTCACCGGGTTCACGGCCTTGTCGGTGGACAATCCGACCGTGCGCTCGACCCCCGCGTCGATGGCACAGTCGACGACGTTCTGGGCGCCGATGATGTTGGTCTTGATCGCCTCGGCCGGGTTGTACTCGCAGAGCGGGACGTGTTTGAGCGCCGCCGCGTGGACCACCCAATCGACGCCCTGCATCGCCCGACCCAGGCGGTCGCGGTCGCGAACGTCGCCCAGAAAGAAGCGCAGCCGCGGGTCGCGGTGGAACTCGCGCTCCATTTCGAACTGTTTGAGCTCGTCGCGGCTGAACACCCGGATCACACAGGACGGGTCGCTCCCCAGCATGCGGCGGACGAAGGCGCGGCCAAAGGAGCCGGTGCCCCCGGTCACGAGGATCTGTCTTCCCGAAGTCGTTGCGGTCTCGGTCACGTGGGCACCTGACGCCGTTCCCCCGCGGCGTGTGCGGTCGCCGGAGAGACGGTTCCGGCGCGACGCTGTGGAGCAAATGCGATGCCAGACGACACGCCCGTACGCGGACCGGGAGCGCGGCGGAAGTCCCAGAACGAAGCTCGGCTTGCAAGGTGCAACTCGCGCGCAGCGCGGGTCCCAGGGCTCAGGCGCGGCGGTCGATGTAGCGCGCACCCGGCCGGGAGCGCGGCCGCTGGGCCAGCCGGCCGCGCAGGGCAACCAGGGCTTCGAGCTCGTCGCGGAGTCCGTCGCGGCGCGCCCCGGCCAGCGCGAGGATCTCGGCATCGGTGGCGCGGGCGCGCGCCAGCGCGGCGTCGTCGTTGGTGTCGAGGGCAGCCAGCCCCTCGCCGCGGCGCTCGACCAGGGCCGCCACGGCCTCCAGATCGCCGTCGCGCAGCGCCTCCAGGAGCGCGGCGTCGATCGCGTCCCCGGGAGCGCTCACGCGCCGGGCTCCTCGGCGACGGCGGGGAGCTTCTCGACCTCGGTCCATGCGTCGTGGAGCGGGCGCAACACGCTCAGCACCTCCGACAGGGTCGACGCGGCGTCGCCCCGGCCCGCCTCGACGAGCCGTTCGCCCACGAAGTCGTAGAGCGCCTCGAGGTTCTGCGCGATCTCGCCACCGCGCTCGAAATCGACGGCGCTGCGCAACTCGCCCACGATCGCGATCACCCGGGAGATGCGCTCGCCGCGCTCGGCGATGCGGCCGGCGCCGTCGGCCTCGATGGCGGCCTCGGTGTGGCGCAGCGCGGCGGCGTAGAGCCGCACCACCAACTGCATCGGCGTGGCGGTGCGGAGCTCGGTCTCGAGATAGCGTCGCCCCAAGGCGCCCGTCCTCCTAGTTCTGCTGCCCGGTGTTGGGCTGACCGATCCGGGCGAGAAAGCCCGACTGGGCCGACAGGGTGGAGAGCAGGGATTCGAGCTGGTTGAACTGGCGACGCAGCGTCTCCTCCCGCGACGCCACCAGGGTCTCGAGCCGCGCCACCTGGTCGTCGATGCGCGAGATCTGCTCCTCGATCCCCGTGAGCCGCGCCG
>JANQRO010000368.1 GCA_028284525.1 Myxococcota bacterium
CGGCGCGGCGGCGCCCCGCCACCCGCAAGAAGACGGCGCGGCGGAGCCCGGCGCGGAAGAAGACGACGCGGCGGAGCACGGCCCGCAAGAAGACGGCGCGCCGCAAGCCGGCCCGCAAGAAGACGGCGCGGCGCAGCCCCGCCCGCAAGAAGACCGCGCGCCGCAAGACCGCGCGCAGACGCTAGGACCCGCGGACGAAGCGCGGGGGTCGCCCCGCGCTTCGTCCGGTTCCGGGCATGGCTCGGAGTCCGGCCTTGTGGACTCCGGTCGCGCCGCGCGCGACGGGGCTTCGCCGGCTCCGCGCACCTCGGTGTGGGGGGTGCCCAGGCGCTGCGCGGAGTTCAGCCCGGTGGACTTCGCGTGGGCTTTGCCCACGCTGCGCGCCCCGCGGCTATGCCGCAGGGCTTGCATTGCCCTAGCCTCCCCTCACCTTGAACGCGCATCCGGGTAGTGAGGCGAAGAAGTACTCGATCCTCGTCGTCGACGACGAGGAGGAGATCCTTCGCGGGCTCTGTGAGGCCCTCGACGACGAGTACGAGGTGTTCTCGGCGGCGAGCGGGGAGGTCGGTCTCGAGGTCCTCGAGCGCGAGGACATCGCCCTGGTGATCGCCGACCAGGTGCTTCCCGGGATGACCGGGGTCGAGTTCCTCGAGAAGGTGATCGAGCGCAAGCCCACGGCGATCCGGATGATGCTCACCGGGTACGCCGACGTCGCGTCGATCGTCCGCGCCGTCAACGAGGGCCGGATCTACCGCTACATCCAGAAGCCCTGGGACCCGGAGGAGCTGCGGCTCAACGTGCGCCGCGCCCTCGAGAGCTACGGCCTGGCGAGTGAGAACGTGCAGCTCACCGCGGCGCTCGCCGAGGCGAACGAACGGCTGCGTCAGGAGAACCTCTACCTGCGGCGCGAGGTCGAACGCCGCTACTCCTTCGGCAACATCATCGGCGGGAGCCCGTCGATGGCGCGGGTCTTCGACGTGATGGAGAAGGTGGCCGCGACCTCGGCGACGCTGCTCATCACCGGCGAGACGGGGACCGGCAAGGACCTCGTCGCGCGCGCCATCCACTACGCGAGCCCGCGCAAGGACGCCCGCTTCGTCGCGCAGAACTGTGGCGCGCTCCCCGACACCCTCCTCGAGAGCGAGCTCTTCGGCCACCGCCGCGGCGCCTTCACCGGGGCCCACCAGGACAAGAAGGGGCTCTTCGAGCTGGCCCACGGCGGGACGATCTTTCTCGACGAGATCGGCGAGACCAATCCGGGCATGCAGGTGCGGTTGCTCCGCGTGCTCCAGGACGGCGAGGTGCGTCCCCTGGGTGCCTCGGACACCCGCAAGGTCGATGTGCGTGTGATCGCGGCAACCAATCGCGACCTGCGCAAGATGGTCGAGGAGGGAGACTTCCGCGAAGACCTCTTCTACCGGCTGCGCGTCGTCGAGCTCCCGCTGCCGCCGCTACGCGAGCGCCGCGAAGACATCCCGACCCTCGCCGAGCACTTCCTCGAGCGCGCGGCGGAACGGATGGGGAGCGGGCTGCGCGGCTTTACCCACTCGGCGATGAACCGGCTGACCGCATACCCGTGGCCCGGGAACGTGCGCGAGCTCGAGAACGAGATCGAGCGCGTCGTCGCGCTCTCGGGCGACGCCTCGGCGGTCACCGCCGACATGCTGAGCGAGTCGCTGCGAGCGGTGTCGCGGCCGAGCGACGCGAGCTTCCCGGTCGAGGCGCCCTTCGAAGAGTGGGACCTCGGCCGTGCCACCGACGAACTCAAGCGGCGCATGATCGCCCGCGCCCTCGAGGAGGAGGGCAACAAGAGCCGCGCGGCGGAGCGGCTGGGGATCCCGCGTCAATCGCTCCAGAAGATGATGAAGCGCCTCGGGATGTAGCTTCCGCGGCCACGGCCGGATGGTATTCTGACCACCGCATGGGGAGCGTCCAGAGCAGCGCAGCCGACCCGCTCTACACGACGGACCTCGAGACGCGTGTGGGTCGTCTGCTCCTCGTCGCGAGCCCGGCCGGGCTCTGCTACGTCGGCCTTCCGCACGCGAGCGGCGGCGGCTTTCGCGGCTTTGCCGCGCGCCACTTTCCCGGCACGCGGCCGGAGTCGGCCTTCGCGCCGCTCCGCGACGCCGCGCGCCAGCTCGGCGAATACCTGGAGGGCAAGCGACGCCGCTTCGACCTCGCCCTCGACTGTCGCGGGACCGCGTTCCAGCGCGGGGTGTGGGACGCGCTGCGCGAGATCCCCTACGGCGAGACCTGCACCTACGGCGAGCTCGCGCGGCGTCTGGGCCGACCGGGGGCCGCCCGCGCCATCGGTTCCGCCAACGGCGCGAATCCGCTCGCCCTCGTGATTCCGTGTCACCGGGTGGTGGCGAGCGGGGGACGGATCGGTGGCTACGCCGGGGGCGTCGTCTTGAAGAAGCGGTTGCTCGCGATGGAGCGCGCGGCCGTGGGAGGCGAGGCGCCCGACGCGCTGCTCTAGCGCGCGAGGACGGCGAGCGCGCGGTCGAGATCGGCGAGCAGGTCCTCGGGAGCTTCGACGCCGAGCCCGAGACGGATCAACGAGTCGGTGATGCCGAGCTCGCGACGTTCGTCGGGGTCGCGGTCCCAGAACGACATCGTCGCGGGCACCTCGATCAGCGACTCGACACCCCCGAAGCTCGGCGCGATCAGCGGGATGCGGCAGGCGTCGACGAAACGCTCGGCGCCGGCCAGGTCGGTATCGAGCTCGAAGGTGACGACGCCGCCAAACCCGTCCATCGACGCGGCGGCCGCCGCGTGATCGGGGTGGGAGGGCAGCCCCGGGTACCACACCCGGCGCACCGCGGGGTGCGTCTCGAGCCAGCTCGCAACCCGCTGGCCGTTCTCGTTGTGTCGCGTCATCCGGAGCTCGAGGGTCTTGAGCCCGCGCAGCAGGAGGTAGGCGGCGTGGGGGTCGAGCACGCCTCCCAGCACGCCCACCGCCGCGCGCAGGGGCGCGATCATCGCCTCCGAGCCCACCGCGGCGCCCGCCAGCACGTCGTTGTGTCCGGCGAGGTACTTGGTGGCGCTGTGGATCACGAGGTCGGCACCGAGGGAGAGCGCCCGCTGGTTGATCGGCGTGGCGAAGGTGCTGTCGAGCACGAGGGGGACGCCGCGCGCGCGACACAGCGCTGCCGCCGCCGCGATGTCGATCACCCGCAGGTAGGGGTTGGTGGGGCTCTCGGTGAAGACGAGCGCCGTGTCCGCGCGCAACGCGGCCCCGAGGGCTGCGACGTCCGCCGGTGGGATCACGCTCACGGCGACGTCGAGCTTCGAGAGATACTCCTCGAGAAACTGCCGGGTGCGCCGGTAGCACTCACTCGTGATCACCAGGTGCCCACCCCGCGGCACCATCGCGAGGAAGAGCGTCGTCGCGGCGCACATTCCCGAGGCGAAGAGCACGGCGGCCTCGCCCTCTTCGAGAGCGGCGAGCTTTCCCTCGACGGCCCGCCAGGTGGGGTTGCCGTAGCGACCGTATTCGTCGCGTGCGAGGCGCCCCTCCTGATAGGCGCGCACCTCGTCGCCGTCGCGGAAGGTGTAGGTCGAGGTCTGGTGGATGGGCGTGGTGGCCGAGGCGCCCACCCGGTCGGCGCGTTCGCCGGCGTGGACCGCGCGGGTGGCCCGCCGCGCCGCGTCGCGGTCGTCACTCACCTTGCAGGATCTCGCGTCGGCGGCGCTGGTACTCGTCCTCGCTGATGGTTCCGGCGAGACGTTCTTCCTCGAGGTCGGCGAGCTCGCGCAGCGCCGCGGGGCTGAGTGCCGTCTCGAGCCCGCCGGGGGTGTCGTCGGCCGCCGCGGCCTCCTCCATCAGGACGGTGCGACGGTGCTCGCGGCCGCCGGCCTTGGTCCGGCGGGGCGCCGCCTTCGAGAACGCCGGATGGGTCCACGCGGCGACCACCGTGTGTGGCCCGGCCGGCCGAATCCCCGGTGTCTTCACCACGCGGAACCTGCCCGACCCCGCTCCCCGCACCGGCTCGCGGGGCTTCTCGCTCGGGTCGCCGGAGAGCCGCGTGTCGACGTCCCCGAACTCGATCCACAGGTGATCGTCGGTCACCCAGGCCACCAGGCTGGTGAGGTAGTCGGCGGTAAAGAGGTTGTGACGCCGTCGCGTCTCGACCGCCATCACGACGATCTCCTGGTCGGGGTTTGCGGCTTGCAGGGCCCGGGACATTCCCTCGCCGATGGCTCCGGCGAGATGCGGCGCCACAGCCGCCTTGAGGTCCGACTTCTTGTCTTTGCGAACCTGCTCGCGGACGTCGATTCCCACCAGGATGCGCGAGAGACGGATCGAGGAGATCGTGCGCGGGTGGTCGAAGCCCAACGCCTGGGTCTCGCCGCCCCGGCGGTGCTCGCGCAGGAAGACTCGGATGCCGCCTTCCTGGAACACCGGTGTGCGCACCATCCGGTTGCCCAGGGGACCGCCGGCGCAGCCCGCAGCGGCGGCGAAGAGCCCGGCGGCGAGCGCCAGGGCGAGGAGACGGCCGCGCGGGCGCGCGGCGATGCCCTGGCCAATGTGCATCACGGCAAAGGCGTACAAGACCGGCGCCCGGGAGGCAAAGGCGAAGTGACCCTCACGGCGACGGGGCGGGCCACGACCTCGCTCCGATTCGAGTTGAAATCGAATTTCGTTTTCAATGTGCGGGATCCGCGCGGCGACTCTTGCGAACGCGTTCGCCTAGTCTTTTTCGCTTCGAAGCTGGCGGGTTAGCAGGGTGCGGACCCCTTCCATGGCGTTGACCTCGCCCTCCAGGAGGGCCCGCACCCCGTGGGAGATGGGCATGTCGACGCCCAGTCGATCGGCGAGCTGGCAGGTCGCGTAGGTGGTCCGCACCCCCTCGGCCACCTCGCCCAGCTCCTCCAGGATCTCCTCGAGCTTGCGGCCCGCGCCCAGGGCCAGCCCGACGCGCCGGTTGCGCGAGAGGTCTCCGGTACAGGTGAGCACCAGGTCCCCCATTCCCGAGAGACCCAGGAAGGTGAGCGGGTCGGCGCCGAGGCGCACGCCGAGCCGGGTGATCTCGGCGAGACCGCGGGTCATGGTCGCCGCACGGGCGTTGTGGCCGAGCTCGAGGCCGTCGGTGATCCCGGTCGCGATGGCGATCACGTTCTTCAGGGCGCCGCCGAGCTCGACCCCGGTGACGTCCACCTCGGAGTAGCAGCGGAACCAAGGGCAGGAGAGATGGCTCTGCACCGCGACCGCGTAGGCTTCCTCCCGGCACGCGACGGTCACCACGGTCGGCCGGTGCCGGGCGATCTCGTGGGCAAAGGACGGGCCCGAGAGATACGTGAGCCGCGGATGCAGGGGTTCGGGGAGCACCTCGCGGAGCACGGCATCCGCCGTCTTCCCGGAATCGACCTCGATGCCTTTCACCGTTGAAACCAACAGACTTTCCGAAGGGATGGAGGGCCCGGCCCGCCGCATCACCTCGCGCAGGGCGTGGCTCGGGATCGCCACGATGACGAGCTCGCTGCCCGCGAGCGCCTCCTCGAGGTCCGCGGTCGGCCGCACGCGCTCGGGGATCTCGACGTCTTTCAGGTAGCGGGGGTTGCGCCGGTCCCGCTCCATCGCCTCGCTGATCGCCGGGTCGCGCGCCCAGAGCGTGACGTCGTGCTCGCGGTCGGCGCACAGGATCGCCAGACAGGTGCCGAAGCTTCCGGCACCCAGAACCGCCACCGGAATACCCACGCGAGGCAGTCTATCGCGTTGACGCTCGACGGGGCCATGGCTACCGTACGCCGCGTTTTCGCAGGGAAAACGCGGGATTTGGTGGCTCCAGCGCGCGCCCTCGAGGGCGCGACCCACGGCCGCGCCGGGGCTGGGCGACAACGCGACCTCGCGCGATACCGCGGCCGGTCGAATGCCCTGACGGAGGGAGCGTGCTCGCCGAATACACCGGGATCGCGGCCATGATGGTCATCGGGATCGTGCTCGCCGGGGCGCTGCTCGGGGTGCACCTGCTGCTCGGCCCGCGCCGCCGTTTCGACGAGAAGCTCGACCCCTTCGAGTGCGGCGAGCGACCGATCGTCTCCCCCCGCCAACGCTTCTCGGTGAAGTTCTACATCGTCGCGATGCTCTTCATCCTCTTCGACGTCGAGGCGGTCCTGATCTACCCCTGGGCCGCGCTCTTCACCGAGCTCGGTTGGTTCGGATTCATCGAGATGCTGATCTTCATCGTCGTGCTGAGCGTCGGGCTCGCCTACGAGTGGATGAAGGGCGCCCTCGAATGGTGATCTCCGAGGCGACCCGCGGGCAGATCGAGGCCCGTATGGCCGACTACCCGGTGAGGCGCGGCGCCCTGCTCCCGGCGCTCCACCTGGTGCAGGCCGAGCACGGCCACATCAGCCGCGAGCTCGCCGCCGAGCTGGCCGAGCTCTTCGAGATCCATCCCATCGAGGTGATGGAAGTCGTCACCTTCTACAACATGTTCTACGACCGACCCCAGGGTCGGCACCACGTCTACGTCTGCACCAACCTGCCCTGCTCGCTGCGCGGTGCCCGCGAGATGCTCCAGGGCCTCGAGCGCCATCTCGGCATCCGCGCCGGGGAGACCACCGAGGACGGCCGGGTGAGCCTGGGCCACGAGGAGTGTCTGGGGGCCTGCGCCTACGCCCCGATGCTCCGGGTCGGCGAGACCTACCACGAGGACCTCGATCTCGACGCCGCCAAGCAGATCGTGGACGCGCTGGAGTAGCCGCCGTGCAGCGCGCGCCTTTCGTCACGAACTATCTCACCGAGCATTTCGCCGACGACGTCTTCGCCACCCTCGAGGGCTACCGCGCCCGCGGCGGCTACGAGGCGGCGCGCAAGGCGATCACCGAGATGACCCCCGACGAGACCACCGAGCTGGTGAAGGCGGCGGGGCTCCAGGGGCGCGGCGGTGCCGGCTTCCCGACCGGGGTGAAGTGGAGCTTCATGCCGGGGGACACCGACAAGCCCAAGTACCTGGTGTGCAACGCCGACGAGTCCGAGCCCGGCTCGTTCAAAGACCGCATCCTGATGGAGCGCGGCCCCCACCAGATGATCGAGGGCATCCTGATCGGCGCGTGGGCGACGGGCGCCGAGAAGACCTGGCTCTACATCCGCGGCGAGTACGCCGAGCCCGGCGCGATCCTGCAGCGCGCCATCGACGAGGCGCGGGCCGCGGGGCTCCTGGGCGACAACATCTTTGGCAAGGGCTTCGCCCACGACATCGTGATCACGATGGGCGCCGGCGCCTACATCTGTGGCGAGGAGACCGGGCTCCTCGAGTCGCTCGAGGGGAAGAAGGGACAGCCACGCAAGAAACCGCCCTTCCCGGCGCAGTACGGCGCCTTCGGGATGCCGTCGACGGTGAACAACGTCGAGACCTTCTCCCACGTGCCCCACATCGTCGCGCGGGGCGCCGACTGGTTCCGCAGCCAGGGCACCGAGCAGAGCCCGGGCACCACGGTGTTCGGCGTCTCGGGGCTGGTGCAACGGCCGGGGCTCTACGAGCTGCCCCTGGGCACGCCGCTGGAAGAGATCGTCTTCGAGCACGCCGGCGGGCCCCTCGAGGGTCGCACCGTCAAGGGGGTGATCCCGGGCGGCATGTCGATGCCGATCCTCCCCGCGAGCCAGCTCGACGTGCCGATGGCCAACGAGTCGCTTCGCGAGCGCAAGACGATGCTCGGAACCGGCGGGATCATGGTGATGGACGACACCACCTGCATGGTGCGGGTCGGCTGTGTCATCACCTACTTCTTCCGCGACGAGTCCTGTGGCCAGTGCACCCAGTGTCGCGAGGGGACGGGCTGGCTCAACAAGCTGATGCTGCGCCTCGAGCGTGGCGCCGGCACCCGGGACGACCTGGACATCTTGCTCGACGTCGCCGGCAAGATGGAGGGCGCCACGATCTGCGCCTTCGCGGACGCCGCCGCGTGGCCGGTGCAGGGTCTGATCCGCCACTTCCGCGACGACTTCGAGGCCCACGTCGAGCAGAAGAAGTGTCCCTTCCCGGCGAGCTTCCAGCTCTGAGACATGCCGACCATCACCGTCGACGGACAGCGCTACGAGGTAGACGAAGGCCGCACCCTGTTGCAGGCCCTGGACGACCAGGGTGTGCTGATGAACGGCGTCGACATCCCGCACTACTGCTGGCATCCGAAGCTCTCGATCGATGGCTCGTGCCGGCTCTGCCAGGTCGAGATCGAGGGAATCCCCAAGCTCCAGATCGCCTGCGACACCGTGGTGCAGGACGGCATGGTGGTGCACACACAGAACGAGCGGGTGAAGCAGGCGCGCGAAGGGGTGATGGAGCTGCTCCTCGTCAACCACCCCCTCGACTGCCCGATCTGCGACCAGGCCGGCGAATGCAAGCTCCAGGACTACGCCTTCGAATACGGTGTCCAGCACGCGCGCACCCAGGAGCCGCGACGCGCCGCGAAGAAGCGCGTCGAGCTCGGGCCCACGATCCTCTTCGACCAGGAGCGCTGCATCCTGTGTCGGCGCTGTGTGCGCTTCTGTCGCGAGGTCCCCGGTACCGGCGAGCTCGCGGTCTTCGCCCGTGGCGACCGCTCGGTGATCGAGACCTTCCCCGACACCGAGCTCGACAACGACTACTCGATGAACGTGGCCGACATCTGCCCGGTGGGTGCGCTCACCACCCGCGACTTCCGCTTCAAGATCCGCGTCTGGTTCCTCGAGCACGCCCCCGGTGTGTGCACCGGATGTGCCCAGGGTTGCAACGTCTCGATCGGCGTCGCGAACAACCAGGCCTACCGCTACGTCCCGCGTCGCAACGACGACGTGAACCACACCTGGCTCTGCGACGAGGGCCGGATGTCCTACGCGCGGATCAACGCCGAGGACCGCGTGCAGGTGGCGCAGGTGCGCGACGACGCCGGCGCGCTGCGCGAGAGCGGGGTCGACGACGCGATCGAGGCCGCCGCGGCCCGGCTCCGCGCGGTGCGCGACACGGGTGCCGGGATCGGGCTCTTCGCCTCGCCCCACGCCACCAACGAAGACCTCTGTGTGGCCGCCGAGCTCGCCGAAGCCCTCGGCGCCGAGACGGGGGTCGCGATCCCGCGCGGGCGCGAGGACGATCTGCTGATCCGCGCCGACAAGGCCGCCAACGCCGCCGGCGCCCGCCTCCTCGGCTTCGGCGACCCCGCGGCGCTCCTCGAGCAGGTGCGCAGCGGCGCGGTCAAGGGTCTCGTGGTGATGGGTCAGGACCTGCTCACGGCGGGTCTGCTCCAAGACCTCGATGCCCTGCGCGGTCTCGACGCGCTGGTGCTCCTCGACACCCACCACTCCGCCCTCGAGGGCGTGGCGTCGGTGGTGGTTCCGACCCGACACGCCGCCGAGAAGCTCGGCACCCTCACCAACCACGCGGGCTACGTGCAGCGCGTGAGCCCCGCCGTCGAGCCGGCCTTCGACGCCCGCGACGACGGCGCCGTGTGCTGGGCGCTCGGTGCCGCCCTGGGGCTAGAGGGCTTCGCCGGCGACTACGACGCCGTCGCCGTATCGAAGCGTCTCGGCGAGC
>JANQRO010000407.1 GCA_028284525.1 Myxococcota bacterium
GTCTGCAGCCGCGCCGCCAGCGCGTAGCGTTCGTGACGCCGGGTGAAGCGCTCGAGCTCGGCGTCGAGGACGTCTTGCACCGCGAGACGACCGGCGACGTCGGCGAGCGCGGCGTCCCGCGCCCAGTCCTCGTCGATCTCGTCGGCGAGCGCGCGCCACTCGGCATCGTCGCGCACGGCGATCGCGACCCAGTGATCCTCTCCCTCGGTGGCGTAGATCCCGTGGGGCACCATCGTGCCGGTCTCGTCTCGGTTGCTGTGGGGACCGCCGCTCTCCGCCAGGGTGCGCCCGTTGACGGTGTAGTCGAGCACCACGGGACCCAGCATCGCAGCGCCGGCCTCGGCGCAGGCCATGTCCACCCACTGGCCCTCCCCCGTCGTCTCGCGGTGGCAGAGCGCCGCGAGGATGCCCAGACACATGAAGTAGCCCCCGTGGTGATCCATGTACGAGTAGCCCCAGCCGGCCGGGGGCTGCGCGGGGAGCCCCGAGGTGAAGGTGAGTCCGCTCATCGCCTGGGCGATCGGCCCCCACGACTTGAATGGGGCGTAGGGACCCGTGTGACCGAAACCACAGTTCGACACGTAGATGATGTCGTCTTTGAGCGCGCGCAGGGCCTCGTAGCCAAAGCCCAGGCGCTCGAGCACCCCGGCGGCGAAGTTCTCGGTGACGACGTCGGAGACCCGCACGAGGTCGGCCAGGAGTGCCTTGCCGCGCTCGTCACGCAGATTGATCGTCACCCCGAGCTTGGTCACGTTGTGGTTCTGGAACCCACCGCCAAACTCGATCCCGCGACGCTCGTCGACGAAGGGCGGCGCGCCGCGCAGGACGTCCCAGCGTCCCTGGCGCACCGGGTCTTCCACGCGGATCACCTCGGCGCCGAAGGCCCCCAGGTGACGCGTCGCCCCCGCGCCGGCCAGCTGGCCCGTGAGGTCGCAGATCCGCAGGTGTTTCAGCGCATCACTGCCCATGCTCGCTCCTCGTCCGGCTGGCCGTCATGGTACCGTGGGCGTCGACACCCCGACGTCGCGACGCGACCCCCCGAGGAGAGACCGAGATGACCACGAATCTGTTCGACCTCGGCGGACGCGCTGCGATCGTGACCGGGGGCAACGGTGGGATCGGCCGGGGGATCGCCCTCGGGCTCGCCCAGGCCGGCGCCGACATCTGTATCGCCGCGCGCGACCAGGACAAGGCAAAGGCGGTGCAGGCCGAGATCGAGGCGCTGGGACGTCGCTGCATCCGCGTCCCCTGCGATGTCGACCGCCCCGGGGACATCGACGCGACCCTCGACGCCACCCGCGACGCCTTCGGCGGCCTGCAGATCCTGGTGAACAACGCGGGGATCGCCTTCATGGGCCAGCCCGAGCGGATGAGCGACGACGAGTGGGCCGCAGTGCTCGACACCAACCTCACGAGCGTCTTCCGCTTCTGCCGCGCCGCGTACCCGCTCCTCAAAGAGGACGGCGGGAAGATCATCAACATCGGGTCGATGTATTCGCTCTTTGGCAGCCCGGTGGTGACGAGCTACTCGGCGAGCAAGGGTGGGGTCGTCCAGCTCACCAAGTCCCTCGCCGTGGCGTGGGCGCGCAAGAACATCCAGGTGAACGCGCTGCTCCCGGGGTGGATCACCACCGACATGACGAACCCCGTGAAGGAAGAGATGCCCGCGATGTACCAGGGCATCGTCGACCGCACCCCGGCGGGACGTTTTGGGGAGCCCGAGGAGTGCGCCGGCGCGGCGGTGTTCCTGGCCTCCCGGGCCTCCGACTTCGTGACGGGCCAGAGCGTCGCGGTGTGCGGGGGCTACAGCATCAGCTGAGCGCACCCCGGGCCCGCGGCACGGCACCCACCGAAGGCGCGGAACCCGGCGACCCGCCCTGGCATCCAACCGAGAGGACCGAGCCATGCCCAGATCCCGTCTCGCCACGATCGTCGTGAGCCTGTTCACGGCCGGATGCGGCGGCCCCTTCGTGCTGCTCCCGGGTGGCGCCCTCGAAGGGAGCACCGCCGCGAGCCCCGAGAGCTGGGGCTTCACGGACGAGGTCAAGACCGTGCAACTCGAGACCGACCCCCGCGATCCCTACTCGGTGAACATCTGGGTGATCGCCGACGGCCCGGCCCTCTACGTCCACGCCGGCGCCAACCGCGCCACCTGGGTCGAGCACATGGAGGCCGACCCCGCGGTGCGGCTGCGGGTGGACGAGGCGATCTACGAGCTCGCGGCGACCCGGGTCGAGGACCAGGCCGAGTTCGATCGCTTCAGCGACCTCTACGAAGAGAAATACGGACGTCGCCCGCGCAACGGCGACGTCACCGAGGCCTATCTCTTTCGGCTGGCGCCGCGCTGACCGGGCGCGCTGCCGAGGAGATGCTCCGCCGGAGCCCACCCGCCCGCCGGATCCCCCGACCTCGCGGCCCCGCCGGTCCCTCCACCGCCCCGTCGAGCCCCCCGCCTCCGACGAGGAGATCGTGAACCAGCGCTCAGTGGTTCCACCAGGGGCGGTCGGTGAACGAGCGCAGGTCGATCTCGTGGGTCCAGGTCGAGCGGTGCTGGTTCGCCAGGTGCAGGTAGGTGTCCGCGATCCTTTCCGGGAGCATCAACCCGTCGTGCTCCATCCCCCGCGTCTCGCGCAGCGCCTGGAACTGCTCGGGGCCGAGCATCTTGCCGAGGGTGTCGGGGGCGTCGACGGCGCCGTCTACCAGGATGTGGGCGACGTGGATACCCTTCGGACCGAACTGGGCGTTCAACGACTGACACAGCATGCGGCGTCCGCCCATCGCCGCCGCGTGGGAGTGCTGTCCGGCGTTGCCGCGCACCGCCGCGGTCGCCGAGGTCACGAGCAGCGACCCGTGACCGCGCTCCTCCATCCGGGGGAAGAGCGACGAGGCGAGACGGAAGAGGCCGAAGGTCGCCATCCGCCACCCGAGCTCGAAGGCCTTGTAGCTGGTGTCGGCGAGCGGGCGGTCGCCGATTTGCGCACCGAGGTTGTAGACGGCCACCTCGATCGGCCCGATCTCGCCCTCGACCGCAGCCACGCGGTCCTCGATCGCGTTCTCCTCTACCGCGTTCAGCAGAAATCCCGTCGCCGCACCGCCGGCCTCGTGGATCGACCCGACGAGGCGGTCGAGCCCCTCCTGGTCGCTGCGCCGACACAGGACGGAGTGGTACCCCTCCTTGGCGAAGCGCTGCCCGACCGTGCCGCCGATCCCGGCGCCCGCTCCGATCACCAGACACACCGGCGTCGTCATCTCCTCACTCCTCCGTCTTCTGCGTTGGGGAGCGGAGGATATCAGGTCGACGCGGCGCGACGTCGCGCTGGTCTACACTGTCCGAGGGGACAGGAGGCGACATGCGGTGGACGGCGTGTCTCGTCGGACTCGGGCTCCTCGGCCTGGGCGTCGACACGGAAGCGGGGATCGAGGACGGCCGTTTCGGGCTGCGCTGGGGCCAGAGCGCCGACGAGGCCCGACTCTTCTCCGACACCATGGTGGTGAGCTGGTCGATCCACCAGCGCTACGGCCAGTCCTTCGAGGTCGACCGGCTCCCACTCTCGGTGGGCGGCGAGATCCATCGCATCCTCTACTTCAACGAGAAGAACGAGCTCTTGCGGGTGTGGGTGAACTTCGGCCATCCCGGGGAGGAGCTCTGGGAGGAGAACTACCTCCTCGACGACGCCGTGGCCAAGTACCGCTCGCTCAAAGCGAAGATCGAGAGCGGGGGGGACACGGGGCAGTGTCGCGAGCCGGAGCTGGTCTTCGTCCGCAAGGACGAGGTCGAGGTCCTCGCGCCGCACTTCGAGCGCGACCGCGACGTCTGGTCCTGCGCCTTTCGGGACGACGACACCGAGCTGGAGCTGGCCCTGCGCCGGCTGGGCGACGCCCGGGGGGAGCGCTTCGATGTGACGATCGACACCCAGGACGCGCGGGCCGTCGCCGCCTACCGCGCCGCGCACCCGCTCCGCGGCTTTGGCCACGGTGGGGTCGACCCGGCCGTCGACCTCGAGGGCGACGCCGCCGGCTCCCACGAGGTCGATTGCGAGGTCGCCACCGCCGGCGACCGCTCGACGATGGACACTTCGCCCTTCGCCCTGCTCTACCGCCGCATCTGCGAGTACGAGGCCGAGCCCGCGGAAGAGATGCCGCGCTTCGACGAGGTGATCCTGCTCGACTGAGCCGGCGAATCCGCCGCCGCGTCGATCAGTATCGGCAACGGCGCCACCACGGTCCGCCACCGCCTCGCTTCGTGGTCACCACGAGGTGGTAGACGAAGTCCTCGCGGTGCAGGGTCTCGTCGCTCGGGTCGGGGTCGTAGCCCTCGACGGACACCACCGACCAGGCGCACCCCCCGGTGGTGGTGCGAAGGTTCGAGAGGAAGATCGGACCCCCGTCGTCATTGCGGACTCGCTCCTCCCCGCGCACCTGGAGCCGCAGCACCGAGTCGTTGAACTCGCCTCCCTCCCCGTCGTACAGGGAGGCCGCCACCACGCGCGCGCCGGGCACCCGGAAGTAGTCGGTGTCGCCGGGTGTGAGTCGACCCGTGACGATGGCGGTCGACCGGGACGGGCCTCGCGCGTGAAGGATCGGTGCGCGACCCGGGGTGTCGTTGTAGGGCTCGCCCTCCCACACCCGACCGGGGCGCGGGATCAGCGCGAACTCCACCTGGTACCAGAGCCGCTCCTCGTGTGCTCCCTCGAAGGCGTCGTCTCCGAATCCGCTGACGGCGACCCGCCAGATCCCGCTGCGCTCGACCGGCACGGACGCGCGGGGGAGGAAGCCGGGGCCCCCGTCGTCGCTGAGGACCCGGAACACGTCGTCGCGGGGGCCGCGGATGCCGAGGATCGGATCGTCGAGCTCCCCGTCGTCCTCGGTGCGAACGGCGATCGCGAGCAAACTGCCGGCCGGGGCCCAGACGGCAAAGGTGTCGACATCCCCCGGGCGGAGAGCCCCGGACCGGGTGGCCGCGCGCCCGGCGCCGGCTGGGAGCAAGTGGACCAGGGGCACCCGGGTGTAGCCGTGGCGCCGGTGGGCGGAGGCCTGCGTCGCGGCCCAAACGGACGCCGCGACGACGGACGCGACGAGAAGCGCGGACAAGATCTTCATCACGGGTTCGGTTCTCCTGTGGCAGGTCGGGCCCCGACGACGGCGGCGCGTTCCAGGGCGTAGAGATCGAGCGGGACGCTACGGCCCCGGACCGCGGTCGGCCCGAGCGCGGCAAAGTCCTCGGCGGCGTCGCCAGCGCGCGCGGCGGTGACGTGGTCGATGACGACCGCGGCGTCGAGTTCGCGGGTCATCGCTTCGAGCCGGGCAGCGAGGTTGGTGGTGTTGCCAAGCACGGTCCAGATCTGACGCTCGACGGAGCGGATCGTGCCGACGAACGCCTCCCCGGTGGCCACGCCCACCCCGACCTCGACCGCCGCGGGAGCGTTCGCGTCCGCGCGCTCGGAGACGTCGAGTTCGGCCACCGCGCTGACGATGTCGCGCGCCGCGCGGATCGCGGCGCGCTCCTTCGTCTCGAGGGGGACCGGCGCGCCGAACACCGCCATCAACCCGTCTCCGCGAAAGTCGACCACACTCCCCCCGTGCGCGCCGACGACGGCGCTGGCCACCTCCGTGTAGCGGCTGACGACGTCGAAGATCTCCCCGGGTGAGCGGCGCTCAGCGAACCGGGTATAGGCCACGAGATCCGCGAAGAGAACGCTCACCTCTCGTGGCCCCGGCTCGATCTGTTCGCCGCTTTCGAGTTGCTCGCGGACCGCGCCCGGCACGAAGCGTTCGAGTTGCGCTACGAGCTCGCGCTCCGCTCGCTCCACCTGCTCTCGGTCGTAGCGCGCGATCTGTACCGCCGCCCGGTCGGCGACGCGGGCCAGCAGGGCGCGATCCGTTTCGCTGAACACGTCGCCCGAGCGCTTCTCGCCGAGGCAAATCAACGCTTCGAGACGCCCGTCGGGCGCGACCGGAACCACGAGCTCGGCGCCCATCGCATCCAGCGCCTCGCGCTCCTCGTCGTGCAGCGGTGTCGTCGCGCTGCGCCTCAACCGGCGCCCCGGAACCGGTTCACCACGGACGCCCAGCGCGGTCACCAGCGCCCCGGAGGTCGAAAACGCCGGCGCGATGGCCGGCCCGCTCGCGAACACGGGGGCGTAGACGTCCCCGGCCCTCGCGTACACGGCGGTGCAGAGGGGATCGAGCAGATCCCGAAGCCGATCGCCGAGCAGGGTCAGGAGCTCCGCGGGCTTCTCGCACGAGGCGATCTCTGCCAGGACCCGCTCCACCCCGCTCTGCAGCTGACGGCGCTCCGTGAACAGCCAATCCGCCAGACGCGGTTCGACGCTCGAGCGGCCCGCGAAGAGCAACGCCGCAACCGCGACCGACAAGCCCGCCTGGGCCACAGCGGGGTCGAGCAGGAACTCCAAACGCGCCGCGACCCGCGGGATCGCGAAGAGCGAGGCGGCGAGGAGCACGCCCGCGATCATCGTGAGCGTGGCCGCGCGGGTGATCAATCGGTCGATATCGAAGAGGTTGTGGAACGACACGGCGATGCCGATCGAGACCGGGATCGCGACGACCGCGAGGGTGGCGGCCTCGAACACCCACCAGAGCGCGGGCCGTGCGAGGACCAAAAGGCTCGCGATCCCGAGGGGCGCGAGGCCCACGTAGAAACCAAAGAGCAACCACTTGATGCGTCGCCGCCCGCCCGCCGGGCTGCGTCGAAAATTGCGCGCCAACAGGCCGCCTCCCACGGCGAAGAGCCCGATCGTGGCGACCAGATTGACGGGGAGACCCACCGACGCCGGAAACGGTACCCCAAAGGCCCACGACGACACCGCGGGGCCGGAGACCGCGAAGCTGGCGGGCACCGTCCAGGCGACCCGGCCGCGGCTCGCGGTCTCTTCGGGGAACACGAAGAGGGTGCGGAGCGTAAAGACCATCGCGGCGGCGAGTCCGCCGCCGAACGCCAGCATCGCCATGTACGTCTGCCCCGCAGACCCGCCAAACCAGTACGCCCAGTGGACGGCGTATCCGGCGCTCCCCAGAAACATGAGACGCGCGACCCGCTGCCCTCTGGAGCGCACGAACACCGCGGCGCCGATCGCGGCGAACGCCAGCGACAACGCGGTGCCCCGCCACGGCCAAGGGATCGGCAGGGTCGGGAGGGCGCCCGTGAATACCTCCTGCCCGCGGCGAACCCGGATCTGCGCCTCGCCCACCGGAGCGGTCGCCAGGGCCGCGTAGGCCCGCGTGATGAAGTCGGCGCGTGTCGCCCCGCGGAGCGGTGTCCCGGAGACGGCGAGCAGCTCGTCCCCCGGTCGCAGGGTGCCCTGTGTCTCCCCACCCCAACCACCGAGGACCGCCGGGTGACCGCCCGGCCCGTGCGCGCCGGCGATCCGAATCGGGACCCACTGGAGTCCCCCGACGCGGAGCTGGTTCACGTGGAGCGCGAAGCAGACCCCCCAGACGGCCAGCACCGCCCACAGGAGCACCGCGTCCACTCGCCGGAGCACGTCTCGCGCGCCCTAGGCCGGTGGCAGGAACGCCACGCGGATCGTCACCTTGAAGCGGTGTACGGAAGCGAGGACGTCGTCCTCGCCGGAGCGATCGAACACGTCCTTCTCGCCCACCCGTTCGAGGAAGGGCACCGCGTTGTCCGGGAGACCGAGCACCTCTTTGAGCGCCTCGTTGGCCGCAGGGGGCAGGGTCGCCCACAAGATTCGAACCCCGGCGTTCTGCCCCTGGCCTCCGCCACCGCTGCCGTCACCCGGTCCCCCTCCACCGGCGCCGCCCTTGCTCACCATCGCGATACGCGACTCGACCGCGGGCTCGCGCCAGGTCGGGAAGCAGAATCCCTTGCAGTCGATGTTGAGCTCGGGAATGAGCGAATCACCCAGATCCTGGAACGAGTCGGCGATGACGATGGTCTCCCCCTGGTAGGTGAATTCGAGCATCAGGGTCAGCACCGTCTTCGAGAAATCGGTCGGGACGGTGTTGCCGGCGGCGTCCTTGGTGAGAGGGACCGCGCTCAGGTCGTCGACCTGCCCGGCATCCTTGTCGGACACCATCCACAGCACCGCGCGGATCTCCTTCTCGGACAACACGGTCGAGCAGCTACCCTCGCAGTCGAAGTCGTCGACACACAGCTGTGCGGCGTCTTCCTGACAGGTCCCGAGCGGGAGCAAGGTCTGGCGCGTGGCCGGCCCCGGGCCACCCGCGAACACCTCGAGCGATACGCAGAGGCCGAGTGCGCAGAGCACCCCGGCCGGGTTCCATCGGCGGTCGGTCATTCCGGATCTCCTTGCTGTGGACGTCGGGTCCAGAGGGGTTGGGCGGCCAGGACGAGCGCGATCCACGCCGCGAGTTCGCCGGTGTACTGGTAGGGGGTCGCGACGGTCGACAGGCGAACCGTCGCCACGGCGCTGACGGGCGTCTGGGTGTGTCCGAGGGGCTCGATCCGCCCCCTCGGATCGATGGACACCGAGGGACCGCCCGACGCCGCGCGGACGACGCTCCGGCGGTTCTCGACCGCCCGCAGCGCGGCCGCCTGAACCAGGTGGCGCGCCGCTGCCGGATGTCCGTACCAGCCGTCGTTCGAGGGATTGATCAACAGGCTCGCCCCGTTGCGGGCGTGGGTGCGGGCGACGTCGGGAAACATCGCTTCGCCGCAGACGAAGGCACCCAGCCGCGCAAAGCGGGTCTCGAGGAGGCGTGGTGTCGCGCCGGCGCTGAAGTGGGCCCGCGCTCCGGCGAAGCGGGGACCAAGCGGTGCCGACTCGGCGAACGGGACCAGGTGCACCTTGTCGTACCGGTCACCCACCGCGCCGTCGCGGAGTACGAAGACACTCGCGTGGTACCTCGGGGTGGGACGAGCCGCCCGGTAGTGGGGCGCCCCGAGGACGAGGTCCGCACCGAGGCCCGCCGAGGCGTCGAGCAGTGCGTCGCGCACCGCGCTCGCCTCCCGCAGGTAGAAGTCGATCGCGGACTCGGGCCAGAGCACGAGCTCGGCTCCGGCCGCGCGCGCGCGGCGCGACAACGCCAGGTGTCGTTCGAGACGGGCCGCGCGGCCCTCGACCTGGTGACGCGCCTCGGCCCTCGCACCGGATTCGACGACCGCGACGCGGAGCGCCGAGCCCGCCGTGGGCCCCGAGATCCGCGCGACGCCGTAGACGAGGAGGATCGCGGCGAGGGTCGCGAAGAGGATCGCCTCGCGCGGCCACGCCCCGCGAGGCGTGCGGAGACGCTGTGCGATCAGAGCGCTACACCAAGCGATGACAAAGCCGAGACCGAAGGGGCCGACGAGGTCCACCGCCTGCGCCGCGACCCAACCCACCTGGCTCGCCGCGGCGAGGGCCACGGGATTCCCCAGCAGGTAGGCGCGCGCGAGCTCGGCGCTGGTGAACGCCGCCGCCACCGCCCACCCCGAGACGCGAGCGCGCCGCGAGCTCCAGCCGATCCAGGCTCCGCAACCGGCGTAGGGAAGCGCCATCGCGAGACACAGGAGCGCCATCGCAGCCCACGACGCCGGGGCGCCGAGGTCGAAGAAGCGAGCCAGGGTCGCCGGCATCCACCACGCGATGGCGAGGGTCGCCGCGGCGGCCCAGAGCGCTCCGCACGCCGCGCCGAGCCGTGCGCCGGCACCGTCGACGACCACGAAGAGCGGCACGAGGAGCAGCCAGGCGAGTGGTCCGGCGCCGTCCAGCCCCGAAGACCAGAACGCGAGAGGCCAGAGCCCTCCCGCGGCGAAGGCCAGACACAACCGCCCCCGAGGGCTGCGGGGGGCCGGGAAAGCGGATCGAAGCAGGTGCATCGGCGTGTGTCCGTAGGCGGTCCGGCGATGGTACCGAGCTTCGGACTACACGGGGGCGACGCGGTCACGGGGACGTCGAAACGTCACGCGGTCCACCCAAAGCGCCGCGACGCGCCGTCTAGGCGACCCGCCTCGTCTGCCAGACGCGACGACCGGTCACGCCGCACCCACCTGGTGGAGATGCACGTCGGTCTGCGGGAACGGAATCGAGAGCCCCTCGGCGTCGAAGGCCGTCTTCATCGCCTCGGTGAGGTCGAAGTAGACGGGCCAGTAGTCCTCGGTGCGCACCCAGGGGCGACACACGAGGTTGACGCTGCTGTCGGCGAGCTCCGAGACGGCCACCGTCGGCTCGGGATCCTGGAGCACCCGACCCTCCGCCGCGAGGACACGCTCCATCACGGCCTTGGCCCGTCGCATGTCGTCGCCGTAGCCGATGCCGAACACGAGGTCGACACGCCGGACGTCCTTGGCGGAGTAGTTCGTGATGGCGCCCCCCGTCACCTGGGAGTTGGGCAAGACGATCGCGCGGTTGTCCGGGGTCTTGAGCGAGGTGGTGAAGATCTGCACTTCCTCCACGACACCCGAGACGCCGCCGGCTTCGATGAAGTCGCCGACGCTGAAGGGGCGAAAGATCATGACCAGCACCCCCGAGGCGAAGTTCGAGAGCGACCCCTGGAACGCCAGGGCGATCGCCAGACCCGCCGCCGCGATCACGGCCGCGAAGGAGGTCGTGTTCACCCCGAGCCGGCCGAGGACGGCGATCACCACGAGCACCATGACACCGCTGTAGACCAGGTTGGCGACGAAGCGGATCAAGATCTCGTCGACCTGTGCGCGGCGCATCCCGCGACCCACCAGCGAGCGCAGGATCTTGGCGCCGAACCAGCCCAGGACCAGGGTGGCGACGGCCCCGACGAGGTTGGGCCCCCACGCCACCACTTGCTCCGCGAGCGTCTCTACGAAGGAATCGATCTCCGGCACCTCTGCTCTCCTTTGCTTGGGGCGGCATCGTGCAGCGCTCGCGGCGCCACGTCAAACGATGTTCTCGCGAAATCGGCGTGGAACGCCGCATTCTCGCGGTGTCCCGGGCCGGTCGACCGCGACCCTGTAGATTGCGACGCCACCGCGCGGGGGGCGCCGGGCGCGTCGGACCGCGAACGCTCCCGATCCGCGTCGCAGCCCTTGTGTCGAACGAGGACGGGCGACACGCCCGACCGCGCTCAATCCGGGATGACGGGAATCTCTCGGGCGATCTCGTAACGCACGACGGCGTGGAGCTTGTTCTCGATCTGGTAGAAGCGCGCGACCTTGCGGCCCGGGAGCACCTCCATGAAGGGCTCGACGTACTTCTTCCGCACGGCTGCGCGGTCGTGTTCGATCGCCAGCGACTCGTCGACGAGCTTCCGGGCGAGGGCGCCGTCCATCGTCTTGTAGTGCTGGGTGTAGTCGCGCACCAGGGTGACAAAGCGCAGCGCGACGCTGTCGAGGTCGGCCTGGTAGCGGTCGTAGACGGGCCAGAAGAGCACCGCCTCGTCCGGTTCGAGCAACAGATTCGCCGCGATCAGCGCCTTTTTGTTGGTCTGGATCGTGTCGACGAGGAGCTCCAGCGTGGCTTCGTCGGCCGGCGCAGCGTGCTCGTCGGCGACGCTCGGACCCGCGAGCCCGAGACCCAGGAGCGTGGCCCCAAGGACAGCGATTCGTGTACGCAACGCGGTTCTCCTCTCCCGATGGCGGTCGGGGGAGGCTACCGCACTCCACTCTCCCCGCGGAAACGCTCGAAGACGTCCTGGTAGTCGGGGTGCCAACGCGACAGCGCGGGTCGATTGTGGGCGACGTCTCCCGCCGCCCAGAGGATTCGTTTGCGATCCATCTCCGGGGTGACCTGGTGGTCGGGGCAGAGGATGTAGAAATCGCCGCGTTCGAGGGCCGCGCAGAGGTGGCTCACGACCTGCTCGGGCTCCCAGGCGTCGGGGGACGAGGGGCGACGCGGCGAGTTGGTGAACCCCGGGATCAGGAGGTGCGCCGTCACCCGACAGCCCTCGGTGTTGCGAAGCTCGTGTTGGAGCGCCTCGGTGAACACCTTCACCCCCGCCTTCGAGACGTTGTAGGCGGGATTCCCGGGTGGCGTCGTGATGCCCTGCTTCGAGCCCGTGTTGACGATGAGCCCGGGCTCACCCGAAGCGTGCATCGCGGGGAGAACGAGCTGTGTGCCGTGGATCACGCCCCAGAGGTTCACCTCGAGCACGCGACGCCAGGCGTCGGGCGCGCTCGCGCGGCTGCGCTCGAAACACGCGGCGTTGTTCATCAGCAGATGGATCCCGCCGAAGGTCTCGAGACAGCGGTCGCGGAGCCTCTCCACCGCCGCCGGGTCGCTCACGTCGGCGGCGTGGGTGAGCACTCGCTCCGTCTCACCCCCGGCGATCGCGACGAGCTCCCCACGCGCGCGCTCGAGCGCCTCCCCCTCGAGATCGACGGCGCAGACCCGCATCCCGAGGGACGCGAAGTGTCGACAGGCGGCGAGACCGATGCCACCCGTCGCTCCGGTGACGACCGCGACGCGGCCGGCGTTGAGAACGGGATGTGTCATCCCGCCAGTGTACGGAGACCGCGGCGCGGCGCTCGAGCCGGGTGGCGGCCCGACGCGGAGTCGTCGCTCAGGCCTGACCCGGGACTCGCTCACGCGCGAAGATCACGAGCTCGGAGGCCTCCGGAAGTTCGGGACCCGCGGGCAGCGTCGCGAGGCGACCCAGCACCTCCCGGGCGGCGGCGTCGACGGCGCCACCCTCGGC
>JANQRO010000409.1 GCA_028284525.1 Myxococcota bacterium
CGTGATCCACCGCGACCTCGAGCACTTCCGCGCGCTCCTCGCCGCGCTCGCAGCCGAGTGTGAGCGCCAGGGGCGCGACCCGGCGGAGATCGAGCTCACCGCGTACTGGAACTACGCCCGGGAGGGCCTCGACGGCGCCCGGGTCTACGAAGACGCCGGCGTGCGCCGCGTGCTGATCAACACCGCGGCGCTGCGCATGGGCGACCCGCCCGAGGCGGCGCGGCGCTTCGCGGATGAGGTGTTCGGGTCGCTCTAGGTGCGGGGGGGCCCGGCCCCCCCCGTGGCCTAGACTGCGCCGATGGATTCGAACAAGTCGCAGCTCCTCGGCTCGGTGATCCTCGCGATCGCCATCGTCGCCGGGGCCGTCATCGTGAAGTCGTCCCTCGACCGCGGGGCCCTCGAGGTGAAAGCCTCCCTCGACCAGCTCCACGCCGTCTTCCGCGGGGCCAATCGCGGCGCGCGACGGGGCGCCGCCGCCGATGCCGGCGCGCGGCGCGAGGTGCAGATCGGCGGCGCTCCGACCCGCGGGCCCAAGAACGCCAAGGTCACCCTCGTCGAGTTCTCCGACTTCCAGTGACCCTACTGCAAGAGGGTCGGTCCGACCCTCGAGAAGATCGAAGCCCAGTACGGCGACCGCGTGCAGCGGGTGTGGAAGCACCTTCCGCTCTCGATCCACCCCAAGGCCCCGGCGGCCCACGCCGCGTCCGAAGCGGCCCACCGCCAGGGGAAGTTCTGGGAGATGCGCGACATGATCTTCGCCGAGACGAATTGGCGCGAGGCCGACCCGTCGGTCTACGTCGCCTACGCCGAGGCCCTGGGGCTCGACGTCGAGCAGTTCCGACGCGACGTCGACTCGGACGCGGTGAAAGCGCGCGTCGACGCCGACAGCGCCGAAGCCGCGCGGCTCGGGGTGCGCGGCACGCCGGGCTTTTTCATCAACGGTCGCTTCCTGAGCGGCGCGCAGCCCTTCGAGGCCTTCCAGCGTCTGATCGACGCCGAGCTGGACGGGGCGCAGGCGCGCGGCTGAGGCCAGGGGTCGGCCGCAACCGGTCGGCGCGCGAGACCCGCCATGCCCATCATCGACGCCCAGGTCCACGCCTACGATCGCAACCACCCCGGCCGCCCGTGGCACGCGGCGCTGCCCGGGCCCGACGAGGCGTCGGGGGCGACGATGGTGGCGGCGATGGACGCCGTGGGGGTCGATGGCGCGATCCTCGTGTCGCCGTGGACGATGTACCGCTACGACCCGGGCTACGCGGTCGAGGTCCACGCCGCCCATCCGGGACGCTTCGGCCTCGTGGCTCCGGTCGACCCCAGCCGCGAAGACGTGGCAGAGAACATCGCCCGCTGGGCCGGCACCCCCGGTGCCGTCGGCATCCGACTGATGGACTGGGGCGAGGCCGCCGGGAGCCTCGCCGCGCCCGGAGCCGACGCCGCCTGCCGCGCCGCCGCCGCCCACGGGTTGCCGATCTGCGTGTTGTGCTGGGGGCAGCTCCCGGCCCTCGACGCCCTGGCAGGCCGCCACCCCGCCACCCAGTTCATCCTCGACCACCTGGGGATCCGCCAGCCCTTCGCACCCCCGGCGCCCGCCGAGCCCTTCGCCGAGCTCGCCGCCGTGCTCGCGCTGGCCCGTCACCCGAACCTCGCCATCAAGGTGACCGGCGCCTGCACCCTCTCCCACGAGGCCTTCCCGTTTCGCGACCTGCGCGCACCCCTCGAGCGCATCTTCGAGACCTACGGCTTCGAACGCTGTCTGTGGGGCACCGACTGGACTCGCGCGACAGCGCTGGTGAGCTACGCCGACGCGGTCGACGCCTTCCGCGCCGACGACTGGCTCGGCGAGGCCGAGCGGGAGGCGCTGCTGGGCGGGAGCCTCGCCCGCGTCTACGACTGGACCCCGGCGCGGTAGCGCGCCCGTCCACCCCGAGCGCGCACCCTCCCGTCGCAGATACCATCGCCTCGCAGAAATTACGGAAGGGAGGAGACCCATGGCATTCCGCGGTGTCGACCACATCGTGATCCGTGTCCACGACCTCGACCAGGCCGTCGAGACCTACCGCGCCATCCTCGATGTCGAGCCCGAGCGCGCCTCCTCGGCCGAGCTCCACGCCGACCAGGCCTTCTTCCACCTCGAGAACGGCACCTTCGTCGAGCTGATCACCCCCACCGACGACGCCTCGCCGATCGCGGGCCCCCTCGCCAAGCGCGGCGAGGGCATCCACACCATCGCGTTCCGGGTCGACGACCGCGCCGCGACCGCCCAGGGCCTCGCCGGCAAAGACCTTCGCGTCATCGCCGACACCTTCGTCCACCCGGGCTCCGCCCACGGTGTGCTGCTCCAGCTCACCGATGCCCGGCGCTAGGAGGGCCCGAGCGTCCGCCCGCGAAGCGCGGACGCCTTGGTGACGAGAGGTCGACGACGCGGGCGGCGCGCGCGAGCGCACCCCCCCGCTGTCGGCTACGCGAGCTCGAAGAGCTTGCCCTTCATGCTTCGCGTCTCGAGGGTGACGGTCGACTCCGCCACCATCGTCGCGCCGTTCGAGAGGGTGATCCCGGCGCGGGTCTCCCACACACCCGGCGAGGTGAGCCAGTACACACCGCGACCCGTCCCGGTCAGCGACTCGCCCGTCGCGAGATACCCGACGCCCTTATCCTCGAGCGACCCGCGCTCGTTGGTCCCCGAGAAGGTGAGCGTGCCGGTGACGACGCCGCTCAGCGGACCCGTCGTCTCACCGTCGTAGTTGCCCTCGATGACCGTCTGATCACCGTCGACCTCGACCACGCGCACCGACGTGAAGTTGGCCGAGAATTCTCCCAGTTCCTTTCCAAGCGGCATTGAAAGGCCTCCTTGTTGGGGGGAAGGATCTGCCGAGTCCATTAGGCGCCTCGAGACGGGCGTCGGTCAAGAGGCTCCGGGCGCTACCGCGCGGAAGAATTCGCTACGGAGGCGCCATGCTTCGTACACCGACGTGCGTACCCCATCGGGAGGGGGACTGGGCGACACGGACAACATCCAAGGGGCGCGGGATCGCCCGGGGACCGGGCGCCGCGACGCGCGAGCCGGTCGCGCCGGGGCTAGACCGGGAGCTTGTTCATCAGCTGGAGCGTTTCGCTCTCGATGCACTCTTCGACGACCGGCACCCACTTCTGAAACTCCGGGTCGCCGCCCAGCTTCTCGAACACCGTCTCGACGGCGTTGGCGTCGGGCACCTCCCACACATCGATCGCGCTGTTGATCCGGCCGATGCTGCTGATGTAGCTCCCTTGCAGCTTCCAGCCCGCGGCGTTGGCGAGGAGCGGTGCGACCGCCTCGAGCATCTCGCGAAAACGCTCCACTTTGCCGGGCCGAAGCTGGATGTGGGCGAATACGTAGGGCATCGGAAGCTCCTCCAGGGTGGTGCCGGAACGATAGCCCCGTCGCGGGAGTCCGGTGCCGGTGGTCGAACCCGGCGCTCGGGGGCGGCCGGGGCGCGCGCTCGGCCTCACGCCGGGCTCGAACTGGGACCGGCGGTGGGCCGATTTAAGCGCCCGCGTCGTAACACCTCGCGCGCTGGCGCCGTACCCTCTACCTCCGCACCGCGGCCCTCCGCGAGACGACAAGGAGCGATCGATATGACAGCGCAACCGGGACAGCTCGACGCGACTCGCGTCGAGGAGATGATGGGACGGCTCTTCGGAAACCTCGGCGGCGCCGTGACCTCGGCGCTCAGCTGGCTGGGCGACCGGCTCGGGCTCTACCGCGCGATGCAGGGGGCGGGCCCGATGACGAGCGAAGAGCTCGCGGCGCGCACCCACCTCTCCGAGCGCTGGGTGCGCGAGTGGCTCCACGGCCAGACGGCGGCGGGTTTCCTCGACTACGACGGCACCAGTCGCTTCACCCTGTCCGACGAGGCGGCCGCGGTGTTGGCCGACGAAGACAGCCCGACCTTCGGCGCGGGCGGGCTCCACCACCTGCCCAACCTGATGGGCGAGGTCCTGTTGCGTCTCCCCGAAGCCTTCCGCACCGGGCTCGGGCTCACCTACGACGACATGGGCGAGGAGGCGGCCGTCGGCGTGGAGCGGCTGCTCGCGCCCTGGTTCCGTCACGCCCTCGTCCCGGTGGCGCTCCCCGCCCTCGACGGCGTCGTCGACAAGCTCGAATCCGGCGCGCTGGTGGCCGACATGGGCTGCGGCGCCGGCATCGCGATGCTCAAGATGGCCGAAGCCTTCCCCAAGAGCGAGTTCCGCGGCTACGACATCTCGCGCTTCGCCCTCGAGCGCGCGGCCGAGAACCTGAAGGAGTCCGGCGCGAAGAACGCCACCTTCTGCGACGCCAGCGTCGACCCGATGCCCGAAGACGGCCGCTTCGACCTGATCACCACCTTCGACTGCATCCACGACATGGCGCATCCGAGCGACGTGATCCGCGTGATCCGCCGGGCGATCAAACCCGACGGCACCTGGTTCATCGCCGACATCCACTGCGGCGCGAACCTGCAGGAGAACCTCGACTCGGGGAACCCCATGCTCCCGATGCTCTACGGCTTCTCGGTGCTCTGCTGTATGTCGTCGAGCCTCTCGACACCGGAGGGGGAGGGTCTCGGCACCGTGGGCTTCGGCGAAGCCAAGGCCCGACAGATGACCGCCGAGGCGGGCTTCAGCCGCTTCCAGGCCCACGACTTCGACAACCCACTGAACGCGTACTACGAGGTGCGGGTGTAGCGGGCAGCGAAGGGCGCGGAATCGCACCGCACGGTCGCGCTTGCGCTCAAGCGGCCGCGGTGGCCTCGATCTCCACCAGGAGCTCCGGCAGCGCCAGCCGCGCCACCCCGAGCAAGGTCTGCGGCGGCCGCACCCCGGCGGCGCCGATCCACTCGGCGTAGACGTCGTAGTGCTCGAGGAAGGCGTCGACGTCGGTCGTGTAGAAGTGCAGGAAGACCACGTGGGAGCGCTGCATCCCCGCGCCGGCCAGCAGCGCGTCGATGCTCGCCAACGCCGATGCGATCTGCGCGCGCATGTCGCCCGCGGCGACGACGGAGACCCCCAAAGGCGCCGCCGGATCCTCCTCCAGGGCGACCTGCCCCGAGCAACGCAGCGTCCGCGTCGCGCCCTCCACCACCTCCCCCTGGTTCATCGAAAAGCCCAGGCCCCACGCGGTGGGGTTGATCGCCGTGCGCTCCATGCCCTGCCCTCCCCTCCCGAAGCGAGTGTCGCAGCCGTCGTCGAGCCCTTCAGGGCCGTGGGTGCCGCCGCGCGAAGTCGTCGGCGATCTCGTCGAAGGTGACGAAACGCACCCCGGGCTTCGACTTCATGTGTGCGATCAAGCGCTCGAGCATCAGCAGCACCTGGGGTCGCCCCGACACGCCGGGGTGGATGGTGATCGGGAAGATCGCGTAGTCGTGCTCGCGGTAGACCCAGTCGAACTGGTCGCGCCAGAGGGTCTCGAGGTTGCGGGGGGTCACGAAGCCGTGGCTGTTGGGCGCCGCCTTCACGAACATCATCGGCGGGAGGTCGTCCACGTACCAGTTGGCGGGGATCTCGATCAGGCCGGTCTCGGTGCCGCGCACGAGGGGCTTCATCCAGGTGTCGGCGGGCTGGCTGTAGTCGATCTTGGTCCAGGTGTCACCGGTGCGGACGTAGTAGGGCTGGAAGTCGTGGTGCATCAGGCTGTGGTCGTACTTGATGCCGCGCTCCAGGAGGAGCCCGGCGGTCGCCGCGCTGAACTCCCACCAGGGCGCGACATAGCCGGTGGGCCTGCGCCCGGTGAGCGCCGTGATGACCGCGATGCTCTTGTCGAGCACCGCGGCCTCCTGCTCCGGCGTCATCGAGAGCGGGTTCTCGTGGCTGTAGCCGTGAATCCCGATCTCGTGGCCCGCGTCGGCCACGGCCTTCATCTGGTCGGGAAAGGTCTCGATCGAGTGACCCGGGATGAACCACGTGGTGCGGAGCTCCTCCTTGCGGAAGAGATCGAGGAGTCGGGGCGTTCCCACCTCTCCGGAGAACATCCCCCGCGAGATGTCGGCGGGCGAGTCTTCGCCGCCGTAGGAGCCGATCCACCCCGCCACGGCGTCGACGTCCACACCAAAGGCCACCAGGATCGCTTTCTCGGTCGCGCCGGCCGCGGGCGCCGCGACGACGCCGCTGAGACCGAACGCGGCGAGGAGGGGCAACGCCGCGCTCCACACGCGGGGCCGCCGGGGACGGTGGGATCGGGGTGCTGCGGTCATGGACCTTCCTCCGGGTCGCGGTCGGTTTCGTGGCCCGATGATCGCAGACCCCGAGGCCGCCCGTCCCGCGCGATACGCTCCGGCGCGAGGAGGGACACCCGATGAACCTGATGGAACTCGGCGCCTTGGGCGAGCTGGTGGGGGGGATCGCCGTGATCGGCTCGCTCGTCTACCTGGGGCTCCAGGTGCGCCAGAGCAACAGCCTGGCCGTGAGCCGCGCCCACGAGGAAGCGACCCGCGCCTCGTCCGAGCTCGCCTACCGCTTCACCGACCCTGCGTCGGTCGATCTCTTCGTGCGCGCCAACCGGGACTGGTCCTCCCTCGGCCCCGAGGAGGTGCTGCGCTTGCGCGCGCTGATCCAGGCCGGGATGAACTACTTCGAGACCCTCTACTACGCGAACGAGCGCGGTGAGGTCCACGGGGAGGTCTGGGAGAGCCGCATCACCCGGATGCGCGCCTACCGCGAGATCGGCTTCGAGCATGTGTGGGAGAGTCTCGCGCCCTTCTACGGCGTGCGATTCCGCGAGTTCGTCGCCCGCGAGGTGCTCCCCGGCCCGGTCGGACAGGACGCCTACCGCGCGATGCTCCAGGCCGGCGTGCAGGACGGACACGGATGAACGCCCCGCCGCTCGACGCGCCGCGCGGACGGGCGTAGAGTCGGCGGCGTGTCCCTCCCCGCCGAGCTCGCCGGCCTCGACGCCACCGCCCAGGCCGCCCTGGTGGCGGACGGCGAGGTGAGCGCCGCCGAGCTGGTCGACGCGGCGATCGCCCGCATCGAAGCGCACCCGACGCTGAACGCCGTGGTGATCGAGCGCTTCGCCGCCGCTCGCGACGACGCGGCGGCGGGTCGTCTCGGCGAGGGCCCCTTTCGCGGGGTCCCCTTCCTCCTGAAGGACCTGGGCGCCACCCAGGCCGGACTCCCGCTCTATCAGGGCAACCGCGCGCTCCAAGCCGCCGACGCCCAGTCCCCTGGCGACACCCCGCTGGGTGCCCGCTTTCGCAACGCCGGCCTCGTCACCGTCGGGAAGACCAACACCCCGGAGCTCGGCACCTGCCCCACCACCCAGCCCCTGTCCTTTGGCCCCACCCAGAACCCCTGGGACCCCGAGCGCTCGCCGGCCGGCTCGAGCGGGGGGGCGGCCGCAGCGGTCGCCGCCGGTCTCGTCCCAATGGCCCACGCCAACGACGGCGGTGGCTCGATCCGGCTCCCCGCCGCGTGGTGCGGGCTCGTCGGTCTGAAGCCCAGCCGCGGGCGCATGCCCTACCCCACGAACATCGGCCGTCTCATCTGCGAGTTCGTCGTGACCCGCAGCGTCCGCGACGCCGCCGCGCTCCTCGACGCCACGGCCGGCGCCACCGAGGCCGACCTCTTCCGCGCCCCGGCCCAGGAGGGCCCCTACTCGAGGGAGGTCGACCCGAGCGCCGCGCCCGAGCCGCTTCGCGTCGGCCTCCTCACCGACGGCGGCGGCGTCGAGATCGACGCGGCCTGCATCACCGGCGCCGAGGTCGCGGCCCGCACCCTTGAAGGCTGGGGCCACCGGGTCGAGCCCGTGGACGGCGAGGTGCTCTTCGGAGGCGACGGCCGGGTGAACGGACGGCTCTGGATGGCGGCGAGCTGCTGGGCCGCCCCCTCACCGAGGACGAGGTCGAACGCTACAACTGGGCGGCCGCCGAGCGCGGCACCGGCCTGCTCGCCACCGAGCTCGCCGCCGCCCAGGAAACCCAACAGCTCTGGGT
>JANQRO010000415.1 GCA_028284525.1 Myxococcota bacterium
TCCCATCCATCGGGGCGCCGCTGCGCCGGGTCCCGGTGACCCGCATCCCCATCGCACGGCAGCGACGCGCCACCTCGGCACCGATCGCGCCGAGCCCCAGAATCGTCACCGTCTTGCCGTGGAGGGTGTGGATGCCGTGGCGCTGCCAGCGGTGGTCGCGCTGCTGCTCGAGCCAGGTGGGGATGCGTTTCTCGAAGGCCAACATCATCGCCAGGGCGAACTCGCCCATGTGGAGCCCGTGAATCCCCCGGGCGTTGGCGATGCGCACCGCCGCTGGCAGGTCGGGGGCGGGGAGCAGGGTGTCGATGCCGGCGCCGGTCATCTGGAGGAAGCGGAGTCGGGTCGCCCCGGCCCAGAGCCCCCGCGGCGGGCGAAACGCCAGCAGGAGCTCGGCCTCCCCGATCCCGGCGCGGAACGCGGCCTCGTCCCGCCAGCACACGAGCTCCCACGCGCCGGGGTCGAGGACGCCGCCCAGCGCGTCGCGAAACACCTCGGGGTTCTCGTGGTGGATGTGGATGCGCCGGGCCGTCACGCGCCGGAGGGTCGCCTAGATCTTGGCGCTCCGCAGACGCAGGGCGTTCGCGATCACCGAGACCGAGCTCAGGCTCATCGCCGCCGCCGCGATCATCGGATGGAGCAGCAGCCCGAGGGCCGGGTAGAGCGCACCCGCGGCGATCGGGACGCCGAGGGCGTTGTAGGAGAAGGCGAAGACCAGGTTCTGGCGGATGTTCTGCAGGGTCGCGCGGCTCAGCCGCCGGGCCCGCGCGATGCCGCGCAGATCGCCGCCCACGAGGGTGACCCCGGCCGCCTCGATGGCGATGTCGGTGCCCGTCCCCATGGCGATCCCGACGTCGGCACGGGCGAGGGCCGGTGCGTCGTTGATCCCGTCGCCGGCCATCGCGACGACACGCCCGGCGGCCTGGAGTTTCGCCACGTGCTCCGCCTTGTCGGCGGGGAGCACCCCGGCCTCCACCTCCTCGATGCCCAGGCGGGTCGCCACGGCGCGCGCCGTGGCGGGGTGATCGCCGGTGAGCATCACGATGCGCAGGCCCGCGCTGCGGAGCGCGTCGAGGGCGGCGGCGCTGGTCTCCTTGATCGGGTCGGCGACCGCCAGGAGCCCCGCGACCCCGCCGTCGACCGCCACGAAGACGACGCTGCGGGCCTCGGCGCGCAGCGCGTCGGCGCGACTCGCGAAGGCCCGGGCGTCCACCCCCCGGCCGCTCAGGAACTCGGCGCTTCCCGCCAACGCGGCGCGGCCCTCCACCCGGCCGACGACCCCTTGTCCGGCGAGGGCCTCGAAGCCATCGCAGGGCGCGGGCCGGGCGCCACGCGCCCGGGCCCCCGCCACGATCGCCTCGCCGATCGGATGCTCACTCCCTGTCTCGAGGGCGGCGGCCACGCGGAGCAACCCGGCCTCGTCCCAGCCCGGCGCGGGCTGGACCGAGACCAGGCGCGGCGCGCCCTCGGTGAGGGTGCCCGTCTTGTCGACCACCAGGGTGTCGACCCGGCGCAGGGTCTCGAGGGCCTCGGCGTCGCGAAAGAGCACCCCCGCGGTCGCCGCGCGGCCCATCGCCACCATCACCGACATCGGCGTCGCGAGGCCGAGGGCGCAGGGGCAGGCGATGATCAGCACGGCCACCGCGTTCACCAGCGCGTAGGCCAGCCGGGGTTCCGGCCCGACCGACGCCCAGATGGCAAAAGCAGTCACAGCGACGGCGATCACGGCGGGGACGAAGACGGCGGCAACCCGGTCGGCGGTGGTCTGGATCGGGGCGCGGCTGCGCTGGGCCTGGGCGACGAGGGCCACGATCTGGGCGAGGAGGGTGTCGCGGCCGACGCGCTCGGCGCGCACCAGCAGCGTGCCGCGCCCCGATCCAGACCACCGCCGACCGGGTTGCCGCCGTCTTCGTCCCCGCCGTGATCGCCGTCGCTGTGACTGC
>JANQRO010000434.1 GCA_028284525.1 Myxococcota bacterium
CGCGACGGGTCGGCGACCCGCACCGCTTGGGGGGCGGGTGGGGCGAAGAGGCCCTCCGGTGCCGCCTCGTAGAACGCGCGCGGCTTGCCGATCACGCCCTCGGTGGCCGGACCGTCGAGTCCGATGCCGCCGCCATCGGCGCTCATCGTGAACCACGACTGGGTCGAGGCCGACTGGGCCCAGAGCACGACCTGGGCCTCGGAGAGCCCGACGTCGCGCAGACGCTGCAGGTCGGCCGCCTCCATCTCCCACGACGACCGCACGAAGCGTTCCGCGAAACGGAAGGCCTCTTTGTGGAGCGCGGGAATCGGCGCGGCTTGCGGGTCCTCGAGCACCTGTTCGCGGAGACTGGCATCGGGGTACAAGGGGAGCAGCACGGCTCCGATGAACTCCGTTCAGTAGAAACACGAGCTGTACATCGACACCGCGAACATCACGAGGATGCCCGGAACCGGTCCCTCGTCTCCCCCCTCCTCGAAGGCGCCGTCCCCGGTGAGCACCCGGTTCTGCAGCGCCCCGAAGCGGAAGTAGGGCGGCACGATGGTGTTCGTCCGGTACATGTTCGGGGTCGGCGTGCCCGGCCCAAAGAGGTTCGAGTACGACTCCTCGAGGTACGCGTAGTCCTCGGCCACCGTCCCGGTGGCCTCGGCTTCGTCGATGATGCGGATGAAGGACACGGGACCCCTCCCGGTGGTGGCGCGGTGGCGGCGGGTCGGGCCCGCCGTCCGCCTCGTGCGCGGCTCGATTACAACGAGGAGTGTAAAACGGCGGCGCCGCCGCGGTCCACCGAAAAGGGACGCGTCTGGCTCGGCCCCACGGGTGGCTGGGGCGGGGGCCGCCCGTCTATGGTCGGCCCCGAAACCGATCGGAGGGCGGCGCGATGGACGACGTGCGGGGCAAGGTGGCGGTGATCACAGGGGGGGCGAGCGGGATCGGGCTGGCGACGGCGCTGGCGCTGGCCCGGCGGGGGGCGCGGATCGTCCTCGCGGACATCGAGGAGAGCGTCCTCGGTGGCGCCGTGACCGCGGTCCGCGACGCGGGCGCCGAGGCCGAAGGTGTCGTCTGCGATGTCGGCGATCGCGGGGCCGTGGAGCAGCTCGCCGACTTCGCCTTTCGCGGCATGGGTGCGGTCCACATCGTCTTTCACAACGCCGGGGTGGCCGTCGGAGGCCCCGTGGTCGAGATGCAGCACAGCGACTGGGAGTGGACCCTGCGGGTGAACCTCTGGGGGGCGATCCACGGGGTCGAGGCCTTTACCCAACGCATGATCGATCAGCGCGAGGGCGGACACATCCTGTTCACCGCGTCCTTCGCCGGCCTCGTCCCCAACGTCGGGCTCGGCCCCTACTGCGTGTCGAAGTACGGCGTCGTGGCGCTGGCCGAGGTGCTGCGCCGCGAGCTCCGACCCCACGACATCGGGGTCTCGGTGCTCTGTCCGATGCGTGTGGCGACCGAGATCGGCCGCTCCGAGCGCAATCGCCCCGCCGCGCTCGGCGGGCCCGAGGCTTCGCCGCCGGTGCTCGACCAGGGCGAGGAGAACGAGGCCCTGGCCGGCCGGGTGCTCGAGGTGGGCGGTGTCGCCGAGCAGGTCGTCGACGCGATCGTCGCCAACCGGCTCTACATCCTCCCCCACGAGGAGAGCCGCGCGCCGATCCGCCGTCGCTTCGAGCGCATCGACGCGAGCTTCGGGGCCTGAGCGAGGGGGCTCGGTCCGCCCCGCGGCTACTTCGCGCCCGGCAGCACGCAGAAGCCCTGGGACGCGATCTCGAGCGTCGGGTTGAACTTGCTGCGCATGTTCTCCATCGCGATCCCCGCGGTCAGCTCGACGATCTGCGCCTCGTCGAAGACGCTCCGCAGCGCCTCGAAGAGCGCGTCGTCGACCCGCTCGTCGGTCCGCGTGATGCGCTCCGCGTACTCCAGCGCGAGACGCTCCTCCTCGCTGAAGAGGTCCGACTCCCGCCAGGTCGCCAGGGCCTCGATCTTGGCGGCTCCGTTCTCGAGCTCGTACGCACCGTACGAGTTGATGTCCAGTCAGAACGGGCAGCCGTTGATCGCCGCGACCCGCGCGTTTACGAGGGCGTGGAGCGCGGGCGGGATCCGCCCGGACTCGTAGAAGGAGGCGTAGAGCCCTTTCAACGCCGCCAGGATGGGCGGACAGTGGGCGGCGAGCTTGGTCGGGTTCAGGATGTCCCCGAACATCTCGCGCTCCTCGCCAAAGACGCGCTCGAGGATCGGGTCGCCCTCCGCTTTGGTGATCTCTCTCAATCGGGGCATCGGCTCCTCCGGGTCGGTGACGCGTCTAGCGTTGCCAGCGCTTCTCGCACAGCACTTCGCCCGCCATGCGCACGGTCGCGGTGAGCAGGATGTGCTGGCGCGAGACGCGGCTGCGGGTCTCCACCTCGATGGGTCCGCTCGCCGGCAAGTCGAGCTGGATCGACGTCTCGCCTTCGAGGGTGGCGCCATCGGGGCGCTCGTCGGCCACCCGTGCGGTGGCCGTGTGATCCATCTGGAAGCGCCCGCCGTTCGGGAGCTCGATGTCCTGCTGCGAGCCCGTGGACACCGAGAGCGCCCCGCCGGCGAGGTCGCGCTCGATCGTCCAGCGCGGTTCGAAGCCGCGGATGAGCGGCGCGCGGTTCACCGCGGGGTCGGGGGCCGCGGGCGGCGCGCCGGCGACGCCCTCGCCCGGGATCGTCGGCAGGTGCACGGCCGACGGCTGCGCCCCGCCGGTGACGAGACGGATCGTCGGATTGGTCGCCGTGGGCCAGATCCGCGGGAAGTCGGCGCCCGACACCGCGACCCGCAACCGGTGCCCGGCGGGCACTTGGTACGAGGTGGCCCAGAGCGGCACCCGGAACTCCCGCGGCTCCCCGCGCTCGAGGGCGCGGGACTGGCCGTGTCCCTCGCGGTGCTGCGCGCGGAGCCAGCCCGTGGTGATCAGCGCCGACGCCCCGTCGGGGGCCACGTCACAGAGCTTGACGACGAGGTTCGCGTCCTCGCCGTCTTCGAGGGCCGCGACGAGCACCGCCTCGGGCGCGCCCGAGATCTCGAGGGGCGCGTCGAGCGGCGCACCCGTGTAGGTGAGCGAGCGCAGGTCGTCGGGCCCCTGGTCGATCGGGTGCCCGACGCCGAGCCCGGTGGGATCCCAGAGCCCCGCCTGGGCGCCCACGCTGGGCACCGCGCGATAGCGCGCGCTGGTCTCGTCGGCGGGCGGCTCCTCGACGAGATTCCCGTCGCCGCCCAGGTGGAGGGTGCGCGTCTCCGCCCGGGCGATCGGCCACTCGGCCTCGTGCTTCCAGCCGCGCCCCTGGACGAAGACGGTCACCGGCGGCTCGGTGTCGACGCCGTTGCGCTCGTCGCGGAGCCAGCGGTCCCACCAGCGCAGCATCTCCGCCAGATAGTCGGCCTGGTCGTAGGGCGAGACGTCGGGGGGCGTGTGCATCCACGGCCCCATCCAGAGCTTCTTGGGCCCCGAGACCTGGGGGAAGAGCGCCGGCATGCGGTCGGGGAAGATGTCCCGCCAGCCGCCGATCAAGAAGGTGGGGACCTCGATCTTCTCCGCCGGGATCACCCGCGAGCGCCAGTACTCGTCGTGCTCGGGGTGGTCCTGCCAGGGGAAGATGTACGGGTCTCCGGCCTCGAGCCGCTCTTGCCAGAGTCGGAACCACTCGCCCTCCGGGTCCTGCAGGGTGGGGGGCATCAGGTTCATCGCCAACATGAACGAGCCCCAGGCGCCGAAGGCGCCGAGACAGTTGAGACACCCTCCCGGGTAGACGTAGTCGCGGTAGATGTCGCCGCTCGCGTAGATCGGCACGATGGCCCGGAGGTGCGGCGGCTGTTGCGCGGCGATCTTGAGCGAGGTGATCCCGCCGTAGGAGATGCCCCAGACGCCGACGTTGCCGTCGGACCAGGGCTGGGCCGCCGCCCACTCCACGCTCTCGGCGCCGTCGAGGTCCTCGCGGGCGTCGATCGCCTCCCACGCGACGCCCTCGGAGCTCCCGAGTCCCCGGAAGTCGATGAGCAGGTGGGCGTAGCCGCGCTCGACGAAGTAGCGGCGCGGGTGCTCGCAGAACGACCCGATCAGGTCGTCCTTGTGATAGGGGTAGTAGCTGATGAGCACCGGCGCGCGGTCGACCCCCTCGGGCCGATAGA
This sequence comes from Myxococcota bacterium, assembly GCA_028284525.1. Classification (GTDB taxonomy): domain Bacteria; phylum Myxococcota_A; class UBA9160; order UBA9160; family PR03; genus JANQRO01. The sequence continues at coordinate 4,150 of JANQRO010000434.1, forward strand.
GATCCGCGCGCAGCCGGGTGCCGTCCCGCATCGGGATCTCGAGATTGCGCTCCTCGACGACCCGGTACTTCGCTTCGCGTGCCATGGTGAGACCTCCTCCGTCGCCGACAGTGTGGTCCGGGGCCGCGCGTCGGGTCAAGCGGGGTCGGGTCTCGCGCCGGGCCCCTCAGCGCAGCTCGTCCCCGAGCCAGCGCACCGCCGCCGCGACGCCGCCGGGCCCGTGGGGGAGGGGGAGCGTCGTCAGCGCGAGCTCCACGCTCCCGAGGATCCCCAGGATCATCGGTGCGTTGATATGCCCCATGTGGGCGATGCGAAAGCCGCGACCCGAGAGGTCGCCGATCCCGATGCCCAGGGTCACGCCACACACGTCGCGACAGAACTCAACCAGGGGTGCTGGCTCGAAGCCCTCGCGCATCCGCAACACGGTGACCGAGTCGGCCCGCTGGGCCGGGTCCACGATGTTGAACTCGAAGGCCCCGCCCTCGCCCCAGACCTCGACGGCGTGTCGCACCGCCCCCGCCAGGAGCCGGTGGCGCTCGAAGACGGCGTCGAGCCCCTCCGCGAGGAGCATCTCGAGGGCCCGCTCCAGCCCGAAGAGCATGTGCTCCGGCGGGGTGCCGCAGTACTTCTGGTAGTGCTCGGGCCCCTCGCGCTCGGTCCAGTCCCAGTAGCGCGAGCGCAGTCCGGCGCCCTTGTGTGCCTGCCGCGCCCGCGGCCCCGCGGCGACGAAGGCGAGCCCGGGCGGCGTCATGAGGCCCTTCTGCGAGGCCGCCACCGCGACGTCGACACCCCAGGCGTCGAGCTCGAAGGGAAGACAACCGAGCGAGGCGATGGCGTCGACCAAGAGGAGCGCGTCGTGCCCCGCGGCGTCGATCGCGGCGCGGATCGCCGGAACGTCGTTCACCACCCCCGCCGCGGTGTCGACCTGCACCACCAGAATCGCGCGAATCCGTCGCTCCGTGTCCGCGCGCAGACGCGTCTCCACCTGCTCGGGGTCCACGGCGCCACGCGGCGGCCCCTCGAGGGTCTGTACCGCGACCCCCAACGCCTCGGCCATCAGCCCCCACCCGGGCGCGAAGCGCCCGCTCTCGAGCACCAGCACCTCGTCGCCCCGGGACAACACGTTGCTGAGGGCCGCTTCCCAGGCGCCGTGTCCGTTGGACGCGTACACATACACCGCGTGACGCGTCCGGAACACCCGGCGCAGATGGTCGTGACACGCCCGCGTCGTCTCGAGGAGGCCGCCCCCGTAGATGTCCACCGCCGGGTGGTGCATCGCCTCGAGCACCGCCTCGGGCACATTCGTCGGCCCCGGCATCGCGAGCAGGTCGTGTCCGTGACGAAGCGGCATGGTGGCTCCCGCGACGGTGCGTGGGTTCGGAACGCGTCGAACGTGGCGTTCGGGTCTACTGCCCGACGAAACGCTGCTTCACCCAACCCTGGTCGAAGGGTGTCCAGAACGCGGGGGTGAGGGTGAGGCTCTCGATCTGCCAGCCGGCGTCGGTCTTGACGTAGGTCTCGTCGTAGAAGGCGCTGCCCCAGGTGGCTTGATCGCCGCCCTCGAGCATGGTGCAGGGCTCGAGGAGGTACCAGCGGCCCGTGGCGCGATCGCCTTCGACCTCGATCTGGGGGTTCATCACGTAGTGGACGGCGAAGGAGAGGGAGTTGGGGATCGACCGGAAGAGACCGCGGATCGCGTCGCGTCCTTCGTAGTGGCCGAAGGCGCCGCCTTCCCAGGTGGCGTCGGCGGAGAAGCACCCGACGAAGGCGTCCTCGTCGCGGGTGTCGGCGGCGGCGCAGTAGCGGGCTTTGAGCTTCTTGATCGCTTCGACGTCTTCCAGGGCCTGCACGCGGGCGGCGAGCGCTTCGAGGGTCATGGGGTCCTCCGTCATGGGATCCTGCGGATGGGGCCCCAAACGGTAGCGCCGCTCCCCCGCCCACCGGAGGGGTGCGCCGGCTCGGGCGCGAGACCCGTCTCAGAGCCACGCGTGGGCGAGCTGGTAGGTGACGAAGCTCGCGGAGTAGGCGAGCGCCAGCATGTAGGTGAAGGCAAAGGCGGGCCAGCGCAGGCTTCCGGTCTCTCGGGCCATCACGGCGATCGTCGATGTGCACTGCAGGGCGAAGACAAAGAAGACGAGGAGCGACAGCGCGACGGCGAGGTCGAAGACCGGCTCCCCGGTCTCCGGGTCGACGTCGTCGCGGAGCGCGTTGCGCAACCCGCCGAAGTCGTCGACGTCGCCGACCGCGTAGATCTGCCCCAGCGTCGAGACGATGATCTCCCGGGCGGCGAGGCTGCTCACCAGGCCGACGCCGATCTTCCAGTCGAAGCCCAGGGGCGCGATGGCGGGCTCGAGGGTGCGGCCGATCTGGGCGGCGACGCTGGCCTGGAGCTGGGCCTGGGCGCGTTCGGCGGGGTCGAGCTCGGGGGTCGGCCCGAGGCGCGGGAAGTTCAACAGACACCAGATCACGATCGAGGCGGCGAAGATGATCGTCCCCGCCCGCCGCAGAAAGGCCCAGGAGCTGCGCCACACCTGCGACGCCAGGAGCCGCAGCGTCGGCACCCGGTAGGGCGGGAGCTCCATGAAGAAGGTGGAGGTGCGGCCGCGCACGATGCTCGCCTTGAGGAGGGCCGCGGTGAGGATCGCGGTGGCCGCGCCGAGCAGGTAGAGCCCGAGCATCACGAGCCCTTGGAGCCCGAGGGGACCCGCCACCGCGGCCGCGGGCACGAAGGCCGCGATCAAGAGCGTGTACACCGGAAGCCGCGCCGAGCAGGTCATGAAGGGGGCGACCAGGATCGTCGCCAGCCGGTCGCGGGGGTTCGGGATGGTGCGCGCCGCCATGATGCCGGGCACGGCGCAGGCGTAGCACGAGAGCAGCACGACGAAGGAACGCCCCTGGAGCCCGATGCGGCCCATCACCCGGTCGACCACGAAGGCCGCCCGGGCCATGTAGCCCGTGTCTTCGAGGAAGTGGATCAAGGTAAAGAGGATCATGATCTGCGGCAGGAAGATCACGACCGAGCCCACGCCGGCCACGACGCCGTCGGCCCAGAGGTCGGTGAGGAGACCCGCCGGGAGCAGGTCGCGGGACACGCGGGCGAGCGCGCTCATCAGCGTGTCGATCGCGTCCATCCCAGGGGCGGCCCAGGCGAAGATGCTCTGAAAGATCAGCACCATCACCCCGAAGAAGATCGCGCTCCCGGCGACGGGGTGGAGCAACACCCGGTCGATGGCGTCGGTGCGCGCGTCGGCGCCGAGGCGGGGGAGCTCGGAGGCCGCGACGATGCGGTCGACCGCCTCGAAACGCTCGATCGGGCCGTCGGCGGGCGCGAGCTCGAGGTCGCGGGTCCAGCCCTCGGCTTCGCCCAAGGCGCGACGCAGCTCGCGCAGACCGACGCCCCGGGTGCCCACGACGGGAAACACCGGCACCCCCAGCTGTCGGGAGAGCGCGGCGTAGTCGGGGCGCCCGCCACGGGCGC
>JANQRO010000445.1 GCA_028284525.1 Myxococcota bacterium
GGCGACGGCGCTCTCTGCCGCCGGCGTCCCGCTCCCGGCGCGGCTCGAGGGCCAGCCGATCGCGGCTCTGGAGCGCTGCGACGGCTGAGCGACTACGCGACTGCGGGGGCCACGCGGGAGTCGAGGAACTCGACGACGCGGCGGTACTCGTCCGGGCCCGAGACGGCCTGGGTGTGGACGAGCTCGGTGGCCCCGGCGTCGCGGTAGGCGCGCGCGAGGGCGATGGCCTCGTCGGGGGTCTCGATCGGCAAGGTCTTCATCGCGACGACCTCCATCGGGCCGCGGCCCGATGCGCGCGCGCGCGCCTCGAGCTCCTGGATCTGTCCCTCGAGGTCGGCCGGATCCACGCCGACGGGCATCCAGCCGTCCCCCCGCGCGGCGGCGCGGCCGATCGCCACAGACGCCGAGCCCCCGATGAGAAAGGGCGGCCGCTCGGGCCGCGGCGCGAACCGGAGCGGCTGGCCGTTGGACTCGATCACGTCGTTCTCGAAGCAGTGGTGGAGGAAGTCGATGCCCTCGTCCATCAGCGCACCGCGCTTGCTGCGATCGACGCCGAGGGCGCGGAACTCCTCCGCCATCCATCCGACACCGACCCCGAGGAGCAGACGCCCTTCGCACAGGGTCTGCACGCTCGCGATCGCCTTGGCGTTGAGGAGCTTCGGCCGGTAGGGCAGCAGCAAGACGGCCGTGCCGAGCTTCACCCGCTCGGTGCAGCCGGCGAGGAAGCCGAGGGCGGCGAGCGGATCGAGGATCACCGACGCCTCCTCGGGGATGTCGATCTCCCCCGTCTCTCGACGGGGCGGAAAGCCGACGTGATCGTTGATCCAGATCGAATGGAGCGCCGAGTCGTCGGCGGCCCGGGCGCAGGCCATCATCGCCTTGCGGTGGGCCTGCTCTCCCCAGTTGCGCAGATTCATCCCGAGCTTCATGGGCGGCCCTCCAGCGGGGACCCGGCCCCGCGATCCGGAAGCGATGTCTGAAACGCCGGCCGGGCGCTGAGACGCTGGTAGTAGGCGTTGACACGCGGGAACGCCTCGAGGGCGGTCCAGGCCCGCCCGAGGTGCAGGCTGTAGCCGACCGCGACATCCACGGCGGAGAAGCCGCTGGCGAGCAGATACTCACGATCTCGAAGGGTTGTGTCGACGACTTCGATCGATTTCTCGAGCCGTTTCGATTCGAGCTTCTGGACCAGCGGCGAACGCTGGGCGTCGTCCTGGATGACGATGAACTGCTGGACCAGGCTCGCCCCGTGCACCGCGATCGTCTCGGCGTAGTGGAGCCACTGGAGCCATTCCGCGCGCTCGGGGTGGTCGGCCGAGCGACCCAGCCCCGCCGGGTCGTAGGTCTCGCAGAGGTACTGGGTGATGGCCCCGGACTCGAAGAGCTTGGTCCCGCCGTCGATCAGACACGGCACCCGACCCAGCGGGTGGATCGCGAGGTATTCGGGGGTGCGCAAGGCCCTCGTGTCGAAGGGCATCACGACGAGTTCGAACTCGAGACCGAGCTCGTGGAGGAGCCAGAGCGAGCGCATCGATCGCGCTTCGTGGCAGTGGTAGAGGGTGATCGCCACGTCCGCCCTAGCCCCCGGCCCGTTTCACCGTGTAGCCGCGACGCTGGAGCTCCTCGACCAGGGTGTCGCGGTGATCCCCCTGGATCTCGATCACCCCGTCCTTCACGGCGCCGCCGCTCCCACATCGGCGCTTGAGCTCGCCGGCGAGCTCGTTCAGTGCGTCCCCGACGAGCGGCACCCCGCTGGCCGTGGTGACGGTCTTGCCGCGACGCCCCTTCGACTCGCGCCGGACCCGCACCACGCCGTCGCCCGCGGGCGCGCGATCGCCGCGGGGGTTCTTCCGACATACACAGCGCTTGACCGGATGGCCGCACAGACGACACATCGAACCGCGATCGCTCGAGTAGACCAGGTTCCCGGAATTGCGGCGTTTCACCCTTTGCGCGACCCTTCCTACCGCTCGGTACCCCCTCCCCGAGCCGACGCAACACGAGAAGATAGAACGTCATGGCCGACCTGCAGTGGAGCGATGAGCGAGTCCGGGTGGGCGACACCCATCTGGTGGTGCAGAAGGCGGGGAGCGGCCCGCCCGTGGTGATCCTCCACGAAGAGCTTGGCTGCCCTGGTACCTGCAGCTGGCAGGAGACGTTGGCGGAGAGCCACACGCTGCTCGTTCCCCAGCATCCCGGATTCGGACGCACCGACCGCGCCGAGTGGCTGACCGGCGTGCGCGACCTCGCGTGCTTCTACGCCATGTACCTGCGCGAGCAGGGTCTCACCCCGGCGTCGGTGATCGGCTTCTCGTTCGGCGGGTGGATCGCCGCCGAGATGGCCGCCAACGACCCCTCGCTCTTCTCGAAGCTGGTGCTCGTGGGCGCCTTCGGCATCAAGCCGCCGGATCACGAAGAGATCCTCGACATGTTCATGCTCACCGCCGACGCCTATTTGCGGCACTCGGTGGTGAATCCGTCGCAGACCGAGGAGTTCGTCAAGCTCTACGGGGCCGAGATCACCGAGGAGCAGTTCGCCGCCTTCGACGAAGCCCGCGCCGAAGCCGCTCGCCTCGCGTGGAAGCCCTACATGTTCAACCCGAGTCTCCCGCACCTGCTCGAGGCCGCCGGCGACGTCGACACCCTGCTCTTGTGGGGCGACCGCGACCTGATCGCCCCGCCGAGCATCGGTGAGGCCTACAAACACGCGCTCTCGCGCTCGCGCCTGGTGCGCTTCTCCCAGAGCGGCCACCGACCGGAGATCGAGAAGCGAGACGAGTTCATGTCCGCGCTACAGGAATTTCTCAGCGCGAGCTGAGCGAGGAGGACGGTTCCATGCATATGATGTGGTTCACGGAGCGGGCCTATCACGAAGAAGACCCCGCGAAGAGCCGAGCGCTCGAAGACGAGATCATTCGCAAGCGGAGCTTCTACAACACCCCGAACGATTTCTTCGACCGCCAGACCGGCGCCGACCTCCTCAACATGTACATCGACGAGAAGGTGTGGTCGGAGGAGAACCTCCCCGAGTTCGACGGGGTGATGCTGAACGAGCACCACGGAACGCCCTTCTGTCTGGGCTCCGTGATGAACGTCGAGGCGGCCATCCTGGCCAAGGCCACCAACCGCTTCAAGATCGCCCTGCTGGGCAATCCGATCCCGACCGTCCACAGCCCGCTGCGCCTCGCCGAAGAGCTCGCGATGATCGACCTCTTCTCCGAGGGTCGTCTGGTGCCGGGCTGGGTGCGTGGCGCCGGCTGCGAGCAGCTCGCCAACGGGGCCAACCCGGCCTTCAACCGCGAGCTCTTCGAGGAGGGCCACGACCTCATCCTCAAGTGCTGGACCTCGCCCGGCCCCTTCCGCTGGGAGGGCAAGCACTACCACTACCGGCACGTGAACCCCTGGGCCAAGCCCTACCAGGAGCCTCACCCGCAGATGTGGATCCCCGGGTTGGTGAGCCCGGATACCGCCCGTTGGTGCGCGCAAAAGCGCTATCCGTACGTGGCGTTGGCTACCTATCCCGAACCTACGGCTGAGCTTTGGAACATCTACGCCGAGGAGGCGGCCAAGGAGGGCTACCAAGCGGGTCCGGAGAACTTCGGATACCTCCAGCCGATCTTCGTGGGCGACACCCAGGAGCACGCCGAGGAGATGGGCAAACGCTTCCTCTACGGCGGTCATTTCGCCCACTTCGCGCGGCCCGAGTGGATGTTCCCACCCGGGTACAACTCCAAGGAGGCGACCGCGCGTCTGGCGCGCCAGTTCGCCAACCCGAACCTGCCCGGTCGCTCGATGGTCGGCGACTGGACCGAGGACGAGAACGTCGACGACGTGCGGGACAAGATCTACGCCCGCTTCCCCGAAGCCCAGGAAGACCTCCAGATGATCGCCGGCACCCCGGACTACGTGATCCCGCGGGTGAAGAAGGTGATGGAGGTCCTGCGGCCGGGGATCTTCTCGTTCTGGATCGATGGCCCGGTGCCGCGCAAGGATCGTCAGCGCTGTGTCGAGCTGCTCGGCACCGAGGTGATCCCCGCACTGCGCGAGTACGGCCGCGAGCTCGGGCTGAAGTCACCCTTCGAGCGCAAGCCCGGCTCGGTGCCGATCAACCCGAGTGGGATTCCCGAGAAGGTCGCCTGGCCGGAGGCCTTCGACGGCAAGTACTAGGCCGAGACCGCCACCATCAGAGGGGACCGGGTGGACGCGCACCGCTCGGCCCCTACTGTCACGAGGGGGCCCATCATGGAGTCGACGACCACCGTCGAAGCCAAAGTCCGGTATATGCACCCGAGATTCGCCGACTCCGCGGCGATCCCGGAGATCGGCAACCGGGACACCCGCCGCGCCAATACGGCCGTGCATTTCGTCGATGTCCACGACGCCCGGCCCCTCGCCGAGCGAGGCTCGCTCGGGCTCGACACGACGGGGTTCGTCCTGGAGTCCTTCGACCCGACGTTGCGGGACTTCACGAGCCCCGACGTCATCGCGCAGCGCTACCACCCGGAGATCGTCGAGCTCATGGGCACGCTCACGGGAGCGAGCCACGTGATCATGATGGGCCACGTCGTGCGCACCGAGACGCCCCTCGACTTCAACAACGCCTACGCGCGCTTCGTCCACTGCGACTACACCCCCGCCAACGCGCAGGCGATCGCCAAGGGGGTGCTCGAGGAGCAGGGCTCCGACCTCGATCCCGACGCCTGGGACTTCGTCTGGTACAACACCTGGCAGCCCTTCGACCGCGAGGTGCAGCAGAACCCGCTCACGCTGATCGACGTGACGACCCTCGAGGACGGCGATCTGCGCGAATACCTCTACACCGGCGACGGTGGGGCCAACGTCTCGCTCATGCCGGTGCACCGCGAGCAGCACCGCTTCTACTTCTTCCCGCGCATGCAGACCGACGAGGTCATGGTCTTCAAGCAGCTCGAGACGCGGCCCGGCGCGGGGCTGCCCTGCCCGCACACGTCCTTCGACGACGTCACCGCGCCCGACGATGCCCTCGGCCGCCGGAGCGTCGAGACGCGGCTGATCTGCGCCTTCCCCAAAGGGGGCTAGCCTCGATCTAGGGTCTTCGGCCTAATCTAGGTGTGGCGCCCTAATTTAGGTTTCGTAACCTAATCGGATGGAGCCGCTTCCGGTCCCGGCGGGCCGTCCGAAGACACGGGACCGCATCCTCGACGTGAGCCTCGCCCTCTTCAACGGGCTGGGCTTTGCCAACACGTCGATCGCACGGATCGCGGAGTCGGCCGGGATCGCGACGGGCAACCTCTGGTACCACTTCCACACGAAGGAAGACCTCCTCCTCGGCCTGAGCGAGCGCTTCAGCGACCGACTCGCCACCCGTCTCGAGGCCGCGCGCGTGCCCGGGTCGGTGCTCGAGAACTACGTCGCGCTGATCCACGGGGTGATCCAGGACACCTGGGCATTCCGCTTCCTCCTGCGCGACCGGCTCCAGTTCGCCGGGTTCGACCCCGCCAAGACCCTCGAGCACGTGGCCGACGCCCACTACGCCCGGCTCCGCGAGCTGCTCGAGCAGATGCGCGACCAGGGTCGCTTCCGCGGCGACGGCCCCGACCTCGCCGTGCTCGAGACCAACCTGTGGATCGTGATCCGCTACTGGAGCGACCACCTCCAAGAGCGCGAGGGCGTCGAGCAGATGACCTGGGAGGACCAGGAGCGCGGCTTTCAGCAACACCTCGCGGTCCTCACGCCCCACCTCGGCGCGGAGGCCCGACGCGAGCTCGACGCGGCGGTGAGCACCATCTCGGAGCGCCACGGTGCGTAGCCAGGCGCGTCGCGACGAGCTCGTGGTGGCCTACGCGCGCTGGGTGATCCGCTGGCGTTGGCCGGTGTTGCTCGCGGTGGCGCTCGCCGCCGGCGCGGCGATCTCCGGCGGGCGATACACCCAGTTCATCGCGAGCTACAAGTACCACTTCGGGCCCGAGAACCCACAGCTCGCGGCCTTCATCGACCTCGAGAACACCTACACGCGAAACGACAACCTGCTCTTCGTCGTGGCGCCCACCGAGGGCGACGTGTTCCAGCCCGAGGCCCTCGACGCGGTCCTCTGGCTGACCGAGCAGGGCTGGCAGCTTCCGTACTCGATCCGCGTCGACTCGATCTCCAATTTTCAACACACCTGGGCGGACGAGGACGATCTGATCGTCGAGGACCTCGTCGAGGACACCGAAGGCCTCGGGCCCGAGGAGCTGGACCGCATCCGCGACGTCGCCCTCGCCGAGCCACTGCTGCGTGGCAAGCTGGTCGCCCCGGACGCCAAGGCCACCGGCGTGAACGTCACGATCCAGCTCCCGGAGAGCGGTGGCGAGATCGAAGCCACCGCGGCGGCGTTGGCGATGGTCGCCGAGCTCCGCGAGCGGCACCCGGCGCTCCGCATCGCCCTCACCGGGACCGTGGCGCTGTCGAACGCCTTCGAGACCAGTGCCCAGGGCGACATCGCCCGGCTGGTGCCCCTGATGGGCCTCGCGTTGGTGGTGGCGATGGTCGTCTTCCTGCACTCCCTGTCGGCGACCGTGGTGACGCTCCTCGTGACGGTCCTGGCGACCGCGACCGGGATGGGTCTCTCCGGTTGGCTCGGGATCCCGATCACGGCGATCTCCGCGAACGCGCCCACCATCATCCTGACGATCGCGATCGCGAACGGGGTCCACATCCTCGTCACCATGACCAAGGAGCAGGAGCGCGGTCTCGAACACAACGACGCCCTGGTCGAGAGCCTTCGTCTCAACTGGCAGCCGGTCTTTCTCTGTAGCCTCACCACGATCATCGGCTTCATGAGCCTCAATTCGAGCGACATTCCGTCGTTCCACGACCTGGGCAACATGACCGCGCTGGGGGTGGCCTCGGCCTGGGTCTACTCGGTCACCCTCCTCCCGGCGTTGACCTCGCTCCTCCCCCACCCGGTCAAGACGCGCCGCGCGCGCGGGGGGCCGAGCATGGAGCGCTTCGCCGAATGGCTCATCGTCCACCGCCGCGGTGTGCTGGCCTCGTGTGTCGCTGCGATCGTGGTGTCGGTCGCGCTGATCCCGCGTATCGAGATCAACGACATGTTCGTGCGCTATTTCGACCCGGCGATGGAGTTCCGCCAGGACACGGACTTCACCTCGGCGAACCTCACCGGGATCTACATGGTCCACTTCTCGGTCGGCGCGGGGGAAGACCAGGGCGTGAGCGAGCCCGGCTATCTCGAGCGGCTCCAGGGCTTCGCCACGTGGCTGCGGGAGCAGCCGGAGGTGAGCCACGTCAGCACCTTGTCCGACACGATGAAGCGGCTCAACAAGAACCTCCACGGCGACGACGAGAGCTACTACCGGCTCCCCGAGAATCGGGAGCTCGCGGCGCAATACCTGCTCCTCTACGAGATGTCCCTGCCCTACGGCCTCGACCTGAACAACCAGATCGACATCTCGAAGTCGTCGACCAAGGTGACCGCGACCCTCTACGAGATCTCGACCCGCGAGATGCTCGCGTTCACCGCGCGCGCCGAGGCGTGGCTGCGGGATCACACCCCGGAGGCGATGCACACCCACGGCTCGGGGCTCACCACGATGTTCTCCAACCTGGCGTACCGCAACGTAGTTAGCATGTTGGGGGGCACCGGGATGGCCTTTGGGCTGATCGCGCTGATCCTGATGCTCTCGCTCCAGAGCCTGCGTCTCGGCTTGCTGAGCCTGGTTCCGAACATCGTGCCGACGGTCTTCGCCTTTGGCGTGTGGGCGCTCCTCTCGGGCGTCGTCGGGATGTCGGTGGGCACGGTGGTGGCGTCGAGTCTCGGCATCATCGTCGACGCCACCGTGCATTTCCTGAGCAAATACCTGCGCGCGCGACGCGAGCAGGACGCGTCCTCCGAGGACGCCGTGCGGTACGCGCTCTCCACCGTCGGGAGCGCGCTCTGGATCACCTTTCTGATCCTGATCGCCGGGTTCACGGTCCTCTCGCTCTCGACCTTCAAGATGAACGCGGACTTTGGCCTGCTGGTGGCGATCACCATCGCGTGCGCGCTGGTCGCCGACTTCCTGTTGCTCCCGACCTTGCTGATGCGTCTCGACCGGCGAAGGAGCGCCTCCCGTGCATGACTACGGCCGGCGCGACCGGCTCGTCGTGGCCTACGCGCAGGGCGTCGTGCGCTGGCGCTGGGCGGTCCTGGTGGCCTCGCTGGTGGTGGCGGGGCTCGCGACCTCCGGGCTGCGGCACCTCCAGTTCATCGCCGACTACCGCTACTACTTCAGCCCCGAGAACCCGAATCTTCGGGCCTTCGACCGACTGCAGAACACCTACACGAAGATGGACAACATCCTCTTCGTGGTCGCGCCGCGCGAGGGAGACGTCTTCGACGCCGGGGTCCTCGAGGAGATTCTCTGGCTGACGGAGCAATCGTGGCAGATCCCCCATTCGATCCGCGTCGACTCCCTCAGCAACTTTCAGCACAGCTGGGCCGAGGAAGACGACCTCACGGTCGAGGACCTCGTGGCGGGCGCGACCGCGCTCGATGCGGCGGAGCTCGAAAGGATCCGCGACGTGGCGCTCCACGAACCGCTTCTGGCGCGCAAGCTCGTCGCCGCCGACGGTCGCGCCACCGCGGTCAACGTGACGATCCAGGTGCCGGAGGGCAGCGCGCTGGCGGGCGCCGAATCCGTCGCCCACGCCCGGGAGATCCTGGGTGCGCTCCGAGATCGGGGCGCCGCCGTCGACGTGGCGCTCACCGGCAACGTCCTGCTGAGCGACGCCTTTGGCGAGTCGATGGCCCGCGACATCCGCACCCTCGTCCCGTGGATGTACGTCGCCCTGATCGCGGCGATGCTGCTCTTTCTGCGCTCCGTCTCGGGGACGATCGCCGTGCTCTCCGTCACGGCCCTCTCGGTCGTCACGGCGGTCGGGATGGCGGGCTGGCTGGGGATCCCGATCAGCCCGCCCGCGGCGACCTCGCCCACGATCATCCTGACCATCGCGATCGCCGACGGCATCCACATCCTCGTGACCCTCACCCGGGACATGCGTCAGGGACAGAGCAAGACCGAGGCGTTGATCGACAGCCTGCGGATCAACTGGCAGCCGGTGTTCCTCACCAGTCTCACGACCATCATCGGGTTCCTGTGTTTTCGCTTCAGCGTGATGATGGCCTACCGAGACCTCGGGATGATCACCGCGATGGGGGTGGCCGCGGCCTGGTTCTACTCGGTGACCTTTCTCCCCGCCTTCGTTTCGCTGGCGCCCTACCGGGTACGCCCGGCGCGGCGTCTCAGACGCTTGTCGATGGAGAACTTCGCCGAGTGGCTGGTGCGCCACCGCAGCCGAATCCTCCCCTCCACGGTGGTGGTGGCGCTGGCCGCGACGGCGCTGATTCCGCGTCTCGACCTCAACGACAGCTTCGTCGAGTACTTCGACGAGAGCATCCAGTTCCGACGCGACACCGATTTCACGACCGAGAAACTCTCGGGGATCTACCAGGCCCACTACTCGCTCGACGCCGGCGCCGAAGCGGCGGTGAACGAACCGGACTACCTCCACGCCGTCGAGGCCTTCGAGACCTGGCTGCGCGGCCAACCCGAGGTGGACCACGTCAGCGCGCTCCCACAGACGATGAAGCGGCTCAACAAGAACATGCACGGCGACGACGCCGCGTTCTATCGGCTTCCCGAGTCCCGCGAGCTCGCCGCCCAGTATCTCCTGCTCTACGAGATGTCGTTGCCCTACGGGCTCGATCTGAACAACCAGATCAACGTCAAGAAGTCGGCCACCAAGGTCACCGCGACGCTCAAGAACATCTCGTCGGCGGAGCTCCGGCGCTTCGACGCGCGGGCGCAGGCGTGGCTCGCGACGCACCCCGTCACCGAGCAGTCCCAGGGAGCGAGCCTCGCGCTCATGTTCGCCCACATCGGCCTGCTCAACGTGCAGGCGATGCTCTTTGGCACCGCGCTGGCCTTCGCCCTGATCTCGCTCCTCCTGATGCTCGAACTGCGCAGCCTGCGGCTCGGGCTGTTGAGTCTGATTCCGAATCTTGTCCCCACCCTCATGGCGTTTGGGGTGTGGTCGCTGCTGGTGGGCGAAGTGGGCGCGGCGCTCGGCGTGATCACCGCCGCCAGCCTGGGGATCATCGTCGACGCGACGGTCCACTTCTTGAGCAAGTACCTCCGCGCCCGCCGCGAACGCGACGCCTCGCCGGAAGACGCCGTCCGCTACGCCGTCTCGACGGTGGGCTCGGCGTTGTGGATCAGCTTTCTGATCCTCGTCGCCGGCTTCGCCGTCCTCTCCCAATCGACCTTCAAGGTCAACGCCGAGTTCGGTCTGTTGATCTCGATCACGATCGGCGCCGCGTTGCTCGCCGATTTCCTGCTGCTGCCGACCCTGCTCATGTGGGTCGACCGCCGCGCCACCGAAGATGGAGGAACCATGCACCGCAAATCCGCTGCCGCCCTGGCGGTCGCCGCCGCCCTGCTCGTCGCCGGCGTCCCGTCGGCCCACGCCGAGACCCCCGAGGAAAAGGGTCTCGCGATCGCGATGGAGGGCGACCGCCGCGACCACGGCTTCATCAACTCGACCAGCACCCTCAAGATGGTCCTGGCCAACAAGCAGGGCGAGACCAGCGAGCGCGAGCTTCGCAGCCGGGTGCTCGAGGTGCCCGAGATGGACGAGGGCGACAAGTCGCTGATCGTGTTCGACACCCCCCGCGACGTGAAGGGGACGGCCTTTCTCTCCTTCACCCACATCACCGAGCCCGACGACCAGTGGCTCTACCTGCCCTCGCTCAAGCGGGTGAAGCGCATCAGCTCGAAGAACAAGTCCGGGCCCTTCATGGGGAGCGAGTTCGCCTACGAGGACATGAGCTCGCAGGAGGTCGCGAAGTACACGTACAAATGGCTGCGAGACGAGCCCTGTGGTGAATACACCTGCTTCGTCGTCGAGCGCTATCCCGTGTACGAGAACTCCGGATACACCCGGCAGATCGTCTGGGCCGACCAGGAGGAGTACCGGATCCTCAAGACCGAGTACTACGACCGCAAGGACGCCCTCTTGAAGACCCTCGTGTTGTCCGATTACCACCGGTACCTGGACAAACACTGGCGGGCCCACGATCTCTACATGGAAAACCACCAGACCGGCAAAACCACACGGCTGACCTGGAGCGAGTTCCAGTTCCAGATCGACATCGACGAGAACGACTTCGACAAGAACGCCTTGAAGCGGGCGCGTTGACCCACACCCGCGTCGTCGCAGTGCTCGGGCTCGTGTGTCTCCTCGCCGGCGACGCGCGGGCCCACGAGCTCACGGGCTTTCTGGCCGCCGACTATCGGGGGTTCTGGCAGTCGTCGCTCTTTACCGAGCAACACACCAACGACCCCTCCTTCGTCGCGCAGCCCGAGTACTACCACGAGTGGAACCAGGGCGACGACATCATCACGCTCACGCCCTTCTACCGCTTCGACTTCAACGACTCCAAGCGGCGCCACGGCGACATCCGCGAGTTCTCCTACCTCCACGCGGCGGACCAGTGGGAGCTCTACGCGGGCATCGGCAAGGTGTTCTGGGGGGTGACCGAGGTCCAGCACCTGGTCGACATCATCAACCAGATCGACCAGGTGGAGGACATCGACCAGGAGGACCGGCTCGGCCAGCCGATGTTGCGGCTCTCCTGGATCCAGGACTGGGGGACGCTCCAGTTCTTCACCCTCCCCGGCTTCCGCGAGCGCACCTTCCCCGGGGCCAACGGGCGTTTGCGCCCCGCGGAACCGATCGACGTCGACGATGCGGAGTACGAGTCGGGCGCGGAGTGGCGCCACGTCGACTTCGCGCTGCGCTACGAGCACACCTTGGGCGACTTCGACGTCGGGGTGGCGCACTTCTGGGGAACGAGCCGCGAGCCCCGCATCGTCCCCCGGCCGACGCTCAAGGGTCTCGACCTCCATCCCTTCTACGACATCATCCACCAGTCGAGCATCGACGTGCAGGCGACCCTCGACAACTGGCTGCTCAAGCTCGAGGGGATCTACCGCACCGGCCACGGACACGGATTCTCGGCCTGGTCCGGCGGGATCGAGTACTCCTTCTACGGGGTCTTCGAGAGCAACGTGGACGTGGGCATCGTGCTCGAGGGGATGTACGACCACCGCGACCCCGACAAGGCGCCGCCCAACCTCTTCCAGCGCGACGTCTTCGCCGGGGTGCGGCTGGGCTTCAACGACGTCCAGAACACCGAGTTTCTCGGGGGCGCGATCTACGACCTCGAGTTCAACCACGTGACCTACTTCGTCGAGGCGAGTCGCCGCATCGGCGACCGCTGGAAGGTCGAGCTCGACGTGCGGATCTTCAGCCGCTTCTCGCCCACGGACCCCGGCGCCTTCATCCGCCGGGATGACCACGTCCAGCTGCGGATCGCCCGCTTCTTCTGAGCCGGGACCCTGCGGGGACGGCCGCGCCCCCGTGGTAGCATCGGCCCTCCGATCAGAAGGGAGCGACATGGCCGAGAGAACGCGATTGCCGGAGACCCCCGAGCCGATGCACCGCTGGGAAGCCACCGACGGCGTCCTGCTCGCCGGAGACGTCTGGGGCGACCCCGAGGGCCCGCTGGTCCTCCTCCAGCACGGTGGCGGCCAGACCCGGCACGCGTGGAAGGGCGCCGGGGAGGCGCTGGGCGCGGCGGGCTATCACGCGATCGCCTTCGACGCGCGCGGGCACGGCGATTCGGGCTGGTCCCCCGACGGCCTCTACGACCAGGATCACATGATCGCGGATCTGGTCGCCCTGATCGATCGACTCGGGGGCAAGCGGCCCGTGCTGGTGGGCGCCTCGATGGGCGGCGGGGTGAGCCTCGGCGCCATCGGCGAGGACCACGTCGACGCCACCGCGCTCGTGCTGGTGGACATCGCGCCCCAGATCGAGCGCGAGGGCGCGGCGCGAATCATGGCCTTCATGCAGCAGCGACCCGAGGGCTTCGACACCCTCGAGGAGGTGGCGGAGGCGATCGCCAGCTATCAGCCCCATCGCAAGCGGCCCCGGACCCTCGACGGGCTCGCCAAAAACCTCCGCCTCGCTGAGGACGGCCGCTACCACTGGCACTGGGATCCCGCCTTCCTGAGTCGGCCCCGCGATCTGAAGAAGCGCACGGATCGGCTCCAGGCCTGCGCCCAGCGGCTCACGCTGCCCACCCTGCTGGTGCGCGGCGGGCTCTCCGACGTGCTGAGCGAGGACGGGGCCCAGGCCTTCCTGCGCTCCTGCCCGCACAGCGAATACGTCAACGTCACCGACGCCGCGCACATGGTGGCGGGGGACCGCAACGACATCTTCTCGGACGCCGTGATCGAGTTCCTGTCGCGCAACGTGCCGGTGGACGGGGAACCGGTGCAGGCGCCCCACGAGACCCACCCGCATCACGAGGGCCCCGAGGGCGACCTGAACGACGTCCCGTAGGGCGCCTAGGCCCCTGCGGCGTCGGCGACTCGGACGATGCGCTTGCCGAGGTTCTCCCCGGCGAGGAGCCCCACCAGGGCTCGGGGCGCGGCGTCGAGACCGTCGAGGATGTCCTCTCGGGCGATCAACGCCCCGCTCTCCAGCCAGCCCGCCAGGCGCCGGGTCGCGACCTCGCGCTGGGCGAAGAAGTCCATCACGATGAACCCCTCCATGCGCAGGCGCTTGGTCACGATCAGACCGGGGACGCCGCGCGGACCGGGTGCCGGGCTCCCGGTGTCGTACTGCGACACCACGCCGCAGACGACGATGCGACCGCCGAGGTTCATGCGCCGCAGCGCCACCTCGAGGATGTCCCCTCCGGTGTTGTCGAAGAAGACGTCGATCCCGTCGGGACAGTGCTCCTTGAGGGCGCTCGAGAGCGACGCCGTCTTGTAGTTGATCGCGGCGTCGAAGCCGAGCCGCCCGGTGAGCCACTGGCACTTCTCCTCGGAGCCCGCGAGGCCCACGACGCGACAGCCGGCGATCCGCGCGATCTGTCCCGCGACGCTGCCGGTGGCGCCCGCCGCCGCCGACACCAGAACGGTCTCGCCGGGGCGCGGCCGGCCGACCTCGAGCAGCCCGAAGTAGGCGGTGAGGCCGGTCAGCCCGAGCACCGAGAGATGGTGGGTGAGCTCGGTGACGGGCTCGATCGGCACCAGCGTCCCGGCGGGCTGGCAGGCGTACTCCTGCCAGCCGTTGTCGCACTCGACGATCTGCCCGGGGCGAAAGCGCGGGTCTCGCGACGTCACCACCTCGGCCAGGGTGAAGCCCGACATCACGTCTCCGGCCCGCACCGGGGCGCGATAGGTGGCCCCCTGCATCCAGGTCCGATTGGCCGGGTCGATCGACAGCAGCAGGGTCCGGGTGAGCACCTGGCCCTCCGCCGGCACCTCGCGGTCGACGTGGCGGCTCTCGAAGTGCGTTTCGGCGAGCCGATCCTCCGGCAGCGCCCGGACCACGATCTGGTGATTTCGCTCGGTCACGGTTCATGTTCCTCCGGGGACGGACGGCCCTGGGGCCCGCGGTGGCGCGTTTGGACATGCAGTGGCGGGCCCGCCGA
The DNA here is from genome assembly GCA_028284525.1 of Myxococcota bacterium. Taxonomy (GTDB): domain Bacteria; phylum Myxococcota_A; class UBA9160; order UBA9160; family PR03; genus JANQRO01. The sequence goes on from JANQRO010000445.1 coordinate 14,528, forward strand.
TGCGGGGGTTTTGACCCGCTCGCGCTGTGCCTACCTGCTCTTCGTCCCAAAAATACCTGGCGATGGCCTTCACGAACTCGCAGCTCTAGTGCACAATCCCCTCGATCCTATCGCCCCATCGATAGAAACCGGGAGCGATCCAGACATGGAGGGTGCCGCCATGGTCCGGTTTCGGTTCACTCGGGTCCGACTCGCCTGCTTGGGTGCCGCATTGGCCCTGGCACTGACGGGCCAGCCGGCTCAAGCATATCTGGTCTTCTTCGGCGAAGACGTCAACAACAGCGAGACGGTCCCGCTCGACGCGTTCCCTCTTGCTTCGGCGGCCGAGGCGCAGTTCCTCGCCTTCCTGGTCGGCGTCGGCACCGAGAATTTCGAGGGCTTCGAGGTCAAGCAGGGCCAGCCCCTCGACCTGTTCTTCCCCGGCGCCGGGATGGCGACACTGTCCGGGAGCAGTGGCGAGATTCGGCAGCTCAACAAAGGCAACGCGGACTTCGGCCGCTACGGCGTCACCGACAACGGCGACCCCGAGCAGTACTGGCAGGTCCGCGCCGGCACCTCCACGGGTGACTTCGACATCACTTTCGACAACGGCCCCGATGGCATCGCGGCCTTCGGGTTCTGGGGGGTCGACCTCGGCGACTTCGGCGGAACCCTGCAACTGAGCATCATGACCACCGAGGGGACCATGGAGGACTTCCTGGTTCCCCACACCGTCGGATCGATGGCGAGCAACGGGGGCTCGGTCGTGTTCTGGGGCGTGATCGCCGAAGAGGGCGACCCGGGCTTCACGATGGTCGACTTCCTCACCACGGAGGTCGACCCGGGCTTCAAGGAGACCTTTGCCTTCGACGACTTCACGATCGGTAGCCGCGAACAGATCGAGCCGCCGATCCCCGAGCCCGCGACGGCGCTGCTGATCGGTGTCGGGTTGCTCGGGCTCGGGATGTCGCGACGGCGCACGCACTAGCCACACCCCTCCTCCACTCGACGCCCCCGCGTTGCGACGCGGGGGCGTCGTTGTTTGTGGGCACCGCCGGCACCGATCGGCTCGGTGGTATGATGCCGACCGTCCGCGAGCATGCGGCAGAGCGTGGAGGGCGAACATGGCGGAGCTGGTTGGAGACAGCCCCCGCGGTCTGCGGGGGAAGTACGCGATCGTCGGGGTCGGAGAAACGGGGTACAGCCGTGGCACGGACGCGACGACGCGGCACCACGCCACCCGAGCGATTCGCGCGGCGATGGCCGACGCGGGCCTCGGCGCCGGCGACATCGACGGCATGCTCTCCTACAGCTACAACGACTCGACCCCGTCGCCGACCGTCGCCGGCGACCTCGGCATCCGGCTCAACTTCCACATGGACGTCTACGGCGGCGGCTCGAGCACCGAGGCCCTGGTGGGGATCGCGATCGGGGTGATCGAGGCGGGGATGTGTAGCACCGTCGTCATCTACCGCGCGATGAACGGGTACTCCCAGGTGCGGATCGGCGGCACGGGCAACCGCGGCGCGGTGGCTCCGCTCTCGGGGGAGGGGCTCCTCGGGCGCGGCTACGGCTTCATGAGCGCCGGACAGCTCTTCGCCCCGACCTTCATGCGTCACATGTACGACTACGGTACAAGGCCCGAGCAGGTCGCGATGGTCAAGGTGATCCACTCGGAGCACGCCTCGAACAACCCCAAGGCCTTCTACAAGCAGCGGGTGAGCGTCGACGACGTGCTCGGCAGCCGGATGATCGTGAGGCCGTTGCACCTGCTCGACTGTTGTGTCGAGACCGACAACGGCAACGCCCTGATCGTGACGAGCCTCGAGCGCGCCCGGGACTGTCGCGCCCGACCCGCGGTGATCCAGTCGGTCGTCGGGCGCTGTTGCAAGCCCCGCGCGGACATGCACTACCAGGCGGGCCCGATCTCCACGGTCGCGGGCCACTACGCCAAGGACATCCTGTGGCCCAACGCCGGGGTCGGACCCGAAGACATCGACCTCACGGGCTCCTACGACGCCTTCACCTTCACCACCATGCTCCAGCTCGAGGACTACGGGTTCTGCAAGAAGGGAGAAGGCGGCGACTACGTGAGCTCCGGGGAGATGCGTCTCGGCGGTCGGCGCCCCAACAACACCAGCGGGGGCCACCTCTGCGAGGGCTACACCCACGGTGTCAACATGGTGATCGAGAACGTCCGGCAGCTCCGCGGCGAGGTCGACGACAGCTGTGCCGTGGACGCGGATGGACGGCGCCATCACACCTACCACTACGGCGAAGGCGGCTGCCGTCAGGTACGCGATGCCGAGCTCAGCGCGAACCTCGGTTGGGGAACACCGGGGATCGGGTCGGCCATGGTGATGGCGCGGGGATAGGAGACGAGATGGCCCTCGACGGCGAATACCTCGACATGCCGGTGCGGATCGACGACCTCGATCAGGAGCACCAGGCCTTCTACCGCTACTGCGGGGACCACGAGCTACGGCTCCAGCGCTGCAGCGAGTGCGGCATGCTCCGCACGCCCCCGACGACCGCGTGCCCGTTCTGCTCGGCGGGAGACGCCACCTGGGAGCGGGTCTCGGGCCTCGGTACGGTCTATTCCTACGGCGAGGTGCACCACGCCATCCAACCCGCCTTCCGCGCGTTTACACCCTATCTGTTGTTACTGGTCGAACTCGACGAGCAGCGCGGGGAGCCCGGGGAGTACGACGGGCTGCGGATGATCGGGAATCTCGCAGACGCCACCGGCGTCCTGGCGTCGCCCGAGCAGGTCAGCCAGGTCGGCATCGGCACCCGACTCAAGGTCGTGTTCCGCGACATCGGCGAGGGCATCGCGCAGCCGCTCTGGACCCCCGACCCCGACGCCGAGCAACCCGCGACGCCCTGGCGCTACCCCCTCGAGTAGCGGTGGCTATGCCATCGCGGCGCGGAGCTCGGCCGCGAGTCGATCGAGTACCGCTCGGGCCGGCTCGACGCGGTGGATGCGGTCGCAGGATTCGCCCGCGTAGAGCGCGGCCTCCTCGAGGTCGCCGCGGTATCCCCGCACCGGGGGAACCACGCTGTAGCGGGGCAGCGGCGGCGAGTCCTCGTCTCCGTCGACCGAGCCGATGGTGCGCCCTTCGCCAGGACGTCCGCCCGGCGCCGGCCGGCCGGCCGCTTCCCATTCGGTGAACGCGCGATTGCGCAGCACCCGATGCGCCGCGTCCGGCCACCCCTGGTCGAAGAGCGTGGTCATCACGGTGTCCGATGCTTTGGACTCGACGATCCGATCGCGGTAGCTGGAGAGCACGCACGCTTCGGGAGTCGCGACGAATCGGGTCCCGATCGAGACGGCATCGGCGCCCGCGGCGAGCGCCTCGGCCACCCCGGCGCCGTCCGCGATCCCGCCGGCGGCGAGCACGGGAATCGCCGGGAGCTCGGCGCGCGTCGCGCGCAGCGTCTCCGCAAGCGGCTCCGTGGCCCGGACGTGGCCACCCGCCTCGCGGCCCTGGACGATCACGCCGACGGCGCCGGCTTCCACGGCCTCCACGGCCTGCTCGGCGTTGCCGACCTGGGCGACGAGACGCACCCCCCGAGCGGCCGCGTCCCGGGTGTAGGGCGCGACGTCCCCCCAGAAGAGCACGAGGAGCGGAACGCGCTCGTCGAGACAGACCTCGACCTCGCCGCCGCGGGTCATCGGGAGGATGAGGTTCACGCCGAAGGGGTGTCGGGACATCCTGCGGTACGCGTGGATCTGCGCGCGGACCTGTTCCGGTGGGTAGGCACCGAGCCCGAGGACCCCGAGCCCTCCCGCCTCGGAGACGGCGGCGGCGAGGGCGGGGCCCGCGATCCCGAGGCCCATTCCGGCGTTCAGGATCGGCACGCGGACGCCAAGCGGGTCGAGCCAGGTGCTCATTCCGCCAGGGTAGCTCGCCGCGGCGGAGGCGGTCGCGGGCTCAGCCGAGGGCGCCCTTGAAATAGTCGGCGGTGCGCCGCAGTCCGTCTTCGACGGACACCGTCGGCGCCCAAGCGTCGAGGACCCGCTGGGCGAGGGAGATGTCCGGACGCCGCACCTTGGGGTCGTCCGGGGGCAGCTCGCGGTACTCGATCCCGCTCGCGCTCCCGGTGACCGAGAGGATGGTCTGCGCCATCTCGAGCAGGGTCATCTCGTTGGGGTTGCCGATGTTCACGGGGCCCACGTGGTCACAGCGCAGCAACCGGAGGATGCCCTCGACGAGATCGTCGACGTAGCAGAAGGAGCGGGTCTGGGCCCCGTCGCCGAAGACCGTGAGCGGCTCTCCCCGGATCGCTTGGCGCATGAAGTTCGGGATGGCGCGGCCGTCGTTCAGCTGCATGCGCGGCCCGAAGGTGTTGAAGATCCGCACGATGCGGACGTCGACCTGGTGGTGCCGGTGGTAGGCCATCGTCATCGCTTCCGCGAAGCGCTTGGCCTCGTCGTAGACCCCCCGGATTCCGATCGGGTTGACGTTGCCCCAATAGCCCTCGTGCTGGGGGTTCACCTCGGGATCGCCGTAGCACTCCGAGGTGCTCGCGAGCAGGAATCGAGCTCCCTTCGCCTTGGCCAGACCGAGCGCCTTGTGGGTGCCGAGGGAGCCCACCTTGAGGATCTGGATCGGCAGCCGTTCGAAGTCGGCCGGGCTCGCGGGGGAGGCAAAGTGTAGGACGGCGTCCAGGTCGCCGGGCACGTAGAGGTACTGGGTGACGTCGTAGTGTTCGAAGTCGAAGGCGGGGTGCCCCAGCAGGTGCTGGATGTTGTCCATGCTGCCGGTCAGCAGATTGTCGTAACAGAGCACCGAGCAGCCGTCGTCGAGCAGGCGCTCGCAGAGGTGGGACCCGATGAATCCCGCACCGCCCGTGACCAGGACCCGTCGGATCGCCACATCACCCATTGCCGATGCCCCCATCTCGATTGCAAAGGTCTGCGACGGAAGACCCTAGCGTCTCCCCTCCCCGTGTCCTGTCCGCGATATCCTGCCGCCGGGAGGACACCATGACGACCCGATCGGACATCATTCCCGCCTCGATGCGTGTGATCAACGAACGCTTCCACTACTCGCCCGGGGTGCGGGTGGGGGACTTCCTCTTCATCGCTGGGCAGGTGGGTCGCAGCGAGGACCTGACCCCCGTCCTCGGCAAGGAGGCCCAGTTCACCCAGGCCTTCGAGAACGTGAAGACGGTGCTCGAAGAGGCCGGCGCGAGCTTCGATGACGTGGTGGAGATGGTGACCTACCACACGGACATGCGGGACCTGCAGCTCTTCATCGAGGTGAAGAACCGCTACTTCACGGGCCGCTACCCCGCCTGGACGGGGGTCGGAGTGACCTCGCTGGCGATGCCGGGGCTCGAGGTCGAGATCAAGTGCACCGCGTGGCTGGGTGACCGGTAGCGCGACCCCGGTGCGTGTCGCGGTCATCGGCGGGGGCGTCTCGGGGATCGCCAGCGCCGGGGTGCTCACGCGCACCGGGTTCGATCCGGTGATCTACGAGCGCGCCGACACCCTGGGTGGAATCTGGGCCCGCAGCTACCCCGCCGTGCGGCTCCAGAACAGCGCCCACCAGTACCACCTCGCCGACCTCCCCTGGCCGGTCCCCCCCGACGAGCACCCCACCGCGCTCCAGATCCGCCGCTACTTCGAGACCGCCGTGGAGCACTTCGGCCTCGATCTGCGTTGCGGCCACCGGGTGGAGGAGGTCGCCCGCGAGGCCGATGGGTCGGGTTGGCGTCTGCGCGTCGAGGCGGCCGGCGAGACGCGCTGGGAGCGTGCCGATCGCCTGATGGTGGCCGCCGGCCAGTACAGCGGCGCCCAGACGACCGGGGGATTCGAGGGCGCGGAGCGCTTTGGAGGCGAGATCCTCACCGAGCGCGAGATCGACGACCTCGCCGTCTTCGAGGGCCGGCGCGTCGCGGTGGTGGGCTTCGGAAAGACGGCCGTCGACTTCGCGAGCTTCGCCGCGTCTCGGGCGGACCGGGTCGTCCACGTCTTCCGCACCCCCCGCTGGCTGATCCCCAAACACGTGCTCGGCCTCCACTTCTCGCGCCCGTTCTTCGCGCGCGCCAGCACCGCGATGATGCCCTGCTGGTCCCACGCCCTCGACTGGGAGCGGCGACTCCACGCGGCCGGCGGCGCCGTGGTGGCGGGCTACTGGCGTCTCGTCGAGACGCTCTTCTCCCTCTCCCGGCACCGGGCCGCCTGGGGTGCGCCCGCGGGTGCCCGCGAGCGTCTCGCGGCCGTCGCGCCCGCCCACTCGCTGGTGGGCGACCTGCGCTCGGCCCTCGCCCTCGCCCCGGACGGATACTTCGACCACGTCGCCGAGGGGGCCATCGAGCCCCGTTGTGCGGCGGTGGAGCGCTTCGTCCCCGACGGCCTCGCGCTCGCCACCGGCGAGCGCGTCGAGTGCGACCTCGCGGTCCTGGCCCTCGGCACCCGCCCGCCGACCTTTCCCTTCTTCGCCCCCGAGCTCCGCGCGGCGCTCGAACGCCACGAAGATGGGCTCCAGCTCTACCGCCACCTCGTCCACCCGGCGCTCCCGGATGTGGGATTCGCGGGATTCAACCACGGCTTTCTCCACCTGCCGGCGGTGGAGATGGGCACGCTCTGGACGTCGGCGTTGTGGCGGGGTGACCTGACGCTTCCCGCGCCCGAGGTGATGGAGCGCGAGATCGAGACCGTGCGCAGCTGGAAGCGCGCCCACGTCCACTTCGAACCGTCGCGCTCCTGCGCGGTGAGTACGCGGTTCCAGCAACACCTCGATCTGCTGCTCCGCGACCTGGGGCTGCGCCCCTATCGCAAGCTCCCCAATCTCCCCGCGGAGCTCCTCATGCGCTACGGACCCCTCGACTACGCCGGTCTGGTGGAGGAGTACGAAGCGCGACGCGAGCGTGTCGGTCGCGCGGCGGCGCCCCTCCAACCCTTGGCGCTGGCTGGCTGAGGAGACGCCCCGCGCCCCACCGCGCGGTCGACGTGGCGCAGTCGGTGGCGAACCCGTCCGTGTCGTCGGCGATGCGTTCTTGCCGCCGCGCGCGCACTCCGCCCCGATCGCGATGCCCTAGACTGCCGCGGGCGCACCCACGGCGCCGAGACCCGGGAGCGGCACACGGGCCCTCCCCACCAGGGAGACGCCCCATGCCGCCGTTCCGGATGCTCCTCGTCGTCGCTGTGCTCGGGGCCGGGGGCTGCCTCGGACACCACCACTGGGAAAAGGAGGGGGCGAGCCACGAGGACTCGCACCGCGAGCTCGAACGCTGTCAGGCGAGCAGCGCCGGCTCTTCGGTGAAGGTCGAGGAGTGCATGGAGGAGAAAGGCTTCCGGGTGGACCACCATCACTTCGGCCCGCCCGCCCAGCGTCCGGCGCTCGAGGCCCTGCCCCGCCTCCCCACCTACTGACCACAGACCCGAGCCGGGTCCGTCAGGCGCCGCCGTCGTCGCGCAAGCGGCCCGCCGCATCCCGGCGCTCGGGCCCCCGCACCCGCGCGCGCCCGTCTCCGAACTTCGCATCGCGGGCTCGCAGGGTCTCTCGCAGCCCCTTCTCCTTCACCGAGGCGACGTAGTCCCGCGCGGCCCGGGTGTTGTGGCCGCGCACGTCGTTCTCGGCGGCCATCCGTTGGAGTGTGCGCGCCCCCTGGAGCTCGAGAGCGACGTTGATGATCCGCTTGTTGGCGCTCAGGAGATCCGGGTCGATCAGCGCGAGACGGTCGGCGAGCTGCTCGACCTCGGCCTCCAGCGCGTCGGCGGGCACCGCCTTGAGGACCAGACCGATCTCCTGGGCCTCCGCTCCGGTGATCGTGTCGCCGGTCAACATCAGACGCTTCGCCCACTGGGGACCGACGTGGTAGATCCACATGTTGGTCGGGAGGGCACCCAGATCGCGCGCCGGCGGGAACCCGAAGACCGCGTCGTCGGCGGCGACCACGAGGTCGCAGAGCAGCGCGATGTCCGTCCCGCCGGCCAGACAGTAGCCGTGGACCTGGGCGATGCTCGGCTTGTGCATGTCGAAGAGGGCCATGCGGTAGCGCTGGGCCCGTTCGAGTTGCCAGGCGTCGTCGTCGATACTCCGCGCGCCTCGGTAGCGCCGCTCGGGGGACTCCACCCGCGACACGGGCACGTCGGCGTCGGCCCCCGAGAGGTCGTACCCGGCCGAGAAGGCGCGCCCCGCCCCCCGCAGGATCACACAGTGCACCGCGCGGTCGTTGTCCGCCTCCCAGAGTGCCTCGGAGAGCTCCGCCTGGAGCCGCAGCGAGAGCGCGTTCAGCTTGTCCGGTCGGTTGAGCGTGATCCGCGCGCGTCCGTCTTCCACCTCGTACCCGATGCTCTCGAATCCCGTCATTGCGGCCTCCTGGAGTGATCCGATCGCCAGGGTACCGCGGGCTCGGGCGAGTTTGCGCTGGCGGGTCGTCACCGCGAGCGGCACCTTGTCACGAGCCACGGCTTCGACGACGACGGGGAGGAAGTCCCATGGATGCGCAGGCCGAGCCCACCCGCTCCGCGAGCGACGGCCCCGTACTCGCCTGGGAGGATCCCTCCCGGATCCCCTACCGCCTGTTCACCGACCCGGCGATCTACCAGCGCGAGCAGGAGCGGATCTACCGCGGGCCGGTCTGGAACTTCGTCGCGCTTCGCTCCGAGCTCCCGGAGCCGGGGGACTTCAAGTCGACCTACGTCGGAGCGACCCCCGTCGTCGTGACCCGCGACGTCGAGGGCGAGCTCCACGCCTGGGTGAACCGCTGTGCCCACCGCGGCGCCCTCGTCTGTCGCCAGCCCCGGGGCAACGCCAGCGACTTCACCTGTGTCTACCACCAGTGGTGCTACGACGCGTCGGGGAAGCTTCTGGGTCTCCCGTTCCGGAAGGGCGTGGGGGGCAAGGGCGGCTATCCGAAGGATTTCGACCGCGCCGCCCACGGTCTCCAGCGTCTCCAGGTCGCGACCCACGCCGACTTGATCTTCGTGAGCTTCGACCCGACGGTGAAACCCCTCGCCGAGTATCTGGGCACCGAGATGCGCCGCTGGATCGACCGGGTCTTCCACCGGCCCACCCGAGTGCTCGGCTACGCGCGGCAGTACATCCACGCCAACTGGAAGCTCTATCTCGAGAACGTGAAGGATCCGTACCACGCGAGCCTGCTGCACCTCTTCCACGCCACCTTCGGGATCTATCGCTCGTCGATGGGGGGCGGCGTGACCCACGACGACGACACCGGGATGCACTCGATGATCCGCGCGTTTCGCATCGAAGAGGAGGACGTCGGCGAGTACCGCAAAGGCGACATGCGGAGCTACGAGGAGGGCACCCAGCTCCACGACCCCTCGCTGCTCGCGGGGCGCGAGGAGCTCGACCCCGTCCTCACCAACCACATCCAACTGCTCTTCCCCTCGGCCGTCGTGCAGCAGATCGAGAATACGCTCGCGGTGCGCCAGGTCCTCCCCAAGGGCGTCGACGAGATGGAGCTCACCTTCATCTTCTTTGGCTACGAGGACGACGACGACGAGATGACTGCGTTGCGGCTCAAGCAGGCCAACTTCGTCGGGCCCGCAGGCTATATCTCGATGGAGGACGGCGAGGCCATCGAGCTCGTGCAGCGCGCCGTCGGCCAGGCCCCCGACAGCCGCTCGGTGATCGACCTGGGCGGCAAGGGGACCGCCAACGAGGAGAACCTCCTCACCGAGTCGCTGCTCCGGAGCTTCTGGGGCGGCTACCGCGACCTCATGGGGCTCGGGGCGTGAGCGAGGATCGCCAAGCGCTGCGCTCCCGCGTCGAAGCGCTCCAGGAGGACTACGCCCAGTGTCTCGACGGCGACGAGATGGAGCGCTGGCCCGACTTCTTCGTCGAGAAGGGCGTCTACCGGATCGTTCCCCGCGAGAACGACGACCTCGGCCTCCCGATCGCGATCATGGCCTGCGACGGGCGGGGCATGCTCCAGGACCGGGTCTTCTCGATGCGCCACGCCAACATCTACGCCCGCCATTTCTATCGGCATCTGCTCGGGCGCCCGCGCTGGCTCGATGACGCCGCCGACGGGAGCGTTCGCTTCCAGACGAACTACGCGGTCTTCCGCACCGTCGAGCACGGCGACACCACGGTCTACAGCACCGGGCGCTACGTCGATCGGGTGGTGGAGGAGGACGGCGCGCTGCGCTTCGCCGAGAAGCTCGCGATCTACGACAACACGTGGGTCGACACCCTGTTGGTCACCCCGATCTAGGGACCCGCGAGCCGCTACACTTCGAGGGCGACTCCCGGAGGATCCGCGACATGAGCATGGAAGCCGCCGCCCCCTCGACCGCCGATCGAGCGCTTCGCGTCCGCCCCGCGACGGCCGAGGCGCTACGTCCCTACGGCGAGCTCCTCGGCCCCGACTGGCCGCGCTCCTCCCACATCGCCGACTTCTACGAGGGTGCCGTCTCGGTGCACCAGCCGCCGTCCTTCGTCTCCGACGACGACACCTGTCTCTCCCTCGCGACGGTGCAGCCGCGGCCCCTCGAGATCGACTACATCGAGCGCCACTTCAAGCACACCCAGACCTTCATCCCGCTGGGCGGCAAGCCCTTCGTCGCGGTCCTGGGTGCGCCCACCGAGGGCGAGATGCCCGACCTCGACCGCCTCGAGGCGTTTCGCTTCGACGGCGGTGCGGCCCTCTGTCTCCACCTGGGCACCTGGCACGAGTTCCCGTTCGCCCTCGAGGCCGACACCCAACTCCTCGTCATCCTGCGCAACGAGACGACGCGAAACCTCGCCTCCGACAACGTGGTGGACGGCGAGGCACACGGCGGCGATCTCGACAAGAAGAACCTGATCAAGCGGACCGGCGGACGGATCCGCGTGGAGCTCTAGCCGGTCTCAGACGCGCCGCACCCCGGCTTCGACGAGGAGCGGCATCACCTGGTCGCGCAGCCGGGCGATCCCGTCGCGGTAATCGACCCAGCTGAGCGTCACGCCGTCGAGGCCGACCTGGGTGTGGCAAGCGGCGATCTGCTCGGCGACCTGTTCGGGCGTGCCGACGATCGGGAACCCGGCGTAGCCCGCCACCAGGTTGCGGAGGATGATCTCCTTGTCCTCGGGAGAGGCGCTCTCGGACTCCACCGCGAGGGTGCGGTAGAGGTTGCCCGCCGCCTCCCAGTCGCCCTTCTCGTCGACGTAGTAGTCGTAGTAGCGCCGCGCGTCGGCCTCGGTGTCGCGCACGGTGAGTGCGAGCATCGCCCACACCATCACGGTGCGGCCGTAGCCCCGCGCCTGCTCTCGCACGTCCTTCACGATCTGGGCTGCCGCGTCGAAGTCCGGAGCGAGCAGGAAGAGGATGTCCGCGTGGCGCGCGGCGAAGTCGCGACCGGCTGGACTCACCCCCGCGCTCATGATGAGCGGGTGGGGGTGCTGGACCGGCTTGGGCGAGGCGTAGGCGCCGGGGCACTGGAAGTGCTCGCCCTGGTAGTCGAAGGTCTCCTCCTCGGTCCAGAGCCGCTTCATCAGCTCGATCCACTCCCCGGCGATCGCGTAGCGCTCGTCGTGCTCGCGCTGGGGCCGCCCGAACATCGCGATCTCACCGGCATTCCACCCCGCGACGATGTTCAGGACGAAGCGGCCCCCGGAGATGTGGTCGATGGTGACCGCCTGCTTCGCCGCCAGCACCGGGTGGATCGTCGGCACGTGGGAGGTGGAGAAGACCACGATCTTCTCGGTGGCGGCGGCGAGCCCGGCGGCCCAGGTATAGGTCTCGAAGCAGCGGTGGTTGAAGTTGGTCTCGCCCCCGAACCCCCGCCAGCGCGCCACGGGCACCAGCCCCTCGATACCGGCCTCCTCGGCCATCTTCGCCAGCTCGATCGTCTCGGGCCAGGTGACCTCGAGGTGCCCCTCGGCGCTCGAGATGGCGCAGCCGTGGCTCACGTTGGCGCCGAACACGGCGAACTTGAGCGGGTTGTCGCCCAGAATCGAGAGGCGATCCACACGGGTCTCGGTCATCGGCGGGGTCGGCGCGGGCTACGCCGCCTGGCGTCGCGCTTCGTCCTCCGCGGTGGGGCCCTCCACCCGGTAGAGGGCCTGGGCGTTGTCCCAGAGGATCTTCTTGCGCACCTCCGGGTCGCAGTCGTCGAGTCCACCCGAGATGCGCTCCGCCACCTCGTCGCCGTAGAGCGAGGTGGGGTGCGGGAAATCGGTCTCGAACAGGATGCGGTCGGCGCCGACCTTGTCGATCAGTCGCCGCGGCGCGATCTGCTCGAACCAGTAGCAGGCGTAGACGTTGCGCGAGAAGTACTCCGAGGGGAGCAGGTCGAGATCGGGTCGGGTCTCGGGCACCCGGTTGCCGAGGAACTGGTAGTCGAGGGCCTCGAGGGCGAAGGGGATCCACCCGATGCCGCTCTCGACCGACACGAACTGGATCTCGGGAAAGCGCGCCGGCACGCCCGAGACCAGCAGGTCTGCCAGGTGCATCCCGTTCTTGAAGAAGATGTCGACCGACAGCGACGCGAAGGTCGCCATCTTGCCATAGTGCTTCACCTTCTCCCGGGAGAGGAAGCCGTCCATGTCCCCGGACCCGATGTGGAAGCTCACCGGAAGCGAGAGCTCCTGTGCGACCTCCCAGAGCGGATCCCAGTGGGGGTCGCCGAGAATCGGCAGCCCCAGGGACTGGGGCTCGCCGGTGAACAGGATCCCGCGGTGCCCCATCGCGTGACAGCGCCGCACCTCGGCCACCGAGGCCTCGACGTCCCAGAAGGGGGTCGAGGTGATCGGCAGCAGACGCCGCGAGTCCGCCGAGGCCCACTCGGTCTGCCAGTCGTTGTAGGTCTGGACACAGGCGAGCTTGAGCTCCGGATCGTCGATCTTCAGGAACTCCTGGTTTCCGAAGCCCCCGACGTTCGGGTACATGACCATCGCCCAGATGCCCATCTGGTCCATGTACTTGAGACGCTCCTTGGCGTCGTAGGCGCCCGGATGCATGTCCTCGTAGCTCGTCGGCCACTGGAGCATGTCGCCGACCCCGGCGGTCGCCGTGAGACCGGGGTTCGCGATCCGGCGGTCGCCCAGGTACCACCACAGCCGGCCTTTGGCGTCCTTGTCGACGTAGGGGACCTTGTCGCGCATCCCGTCCGGAACGCGGGCGGTCCAGAGGTCGGGGACCTCGGTCACGTGGGTGTCGACGTCGATGATGGTGTAGCCGCTCATGGGTCGGCTCCTCCCGGGCGAGTGTGATGTGGCGAGCGGAGCGGAGCTCGGCTCGCGCGCTCAGTGTGCCGCAGCGCGCCGCCACGCGCCGCGGTGGGGCGGGTGGACCCGGGTCGGGCTCAAGCGCCCATCAGTGCCGCGTGGAGCTCCCAATCGGGGAGACAGGCGTAGGGCACCTCGTGGCCGTGGACCCGGGGGACGAGGGGCCCTCCGTCCTCGGCGCAGCGGATCGAATTCACCGCGACCTGGGTGGCGCCCGCGGCGAAGTGCTGGTCGATGCGGGCGCGGATCTGCTCCAGCGAGCCCCAGGCCACCAGGGCGTCGACCAGACGCTCGCTCCCGCCCCCCTCGAGGTCGCTCTCGTCGAAGCCGTAGCGGAACCAGTTCTTGTAGTAGTTGGGCGCCGCGACGTAGAAGGCGATCGCAGTGCGGGCGATGGCGCGGGCCCGCTCCGGGTCCTCACAGAGCACGCAGTGCTGCATCGTCGAGATCCAGGCGTCCGGACCCAGGGCCTTGCGCGCCCGCTCGGTGTGCTCGGGCGGGCAGTTGGCCGGGAGGATCCCCCGGGCGCGCTCGCCCGCCAGCTCCACCATGCGCGGCCCGAGGGCGGCGAGGACGGTGGGCGGGTCCTCGCCGGGGAGCAGTCCGCGCGCCTGGTCCATTCGGTCGAGGTACTCGCGCATCGCGGTGAGCGGGCGCGCGTAGGCGTGGCCGCGGGCCTCGCGCACCAGCGCGTCGTGGGACACCCCGAGACCCAGGATGAAGCGTCCACCGGAGAATTCGTGGAGCGAGCGCGCTCCCTGCACCATGGCCATGGCGTCCCGGGCGTAGATGTTGGCGATTCCCGCACCGACCTGGATGCGCTCGGTGGCGTCCAGCAGGTGGGCCCCGCAGGCGAAGCTCTCGTAGTGGAGCGCCTCCACGTACCACAGGGCCTCGTACCCCAGCGCTTCGGCGCGTTGCGCCGCGTCGCGGAGCTCGGCTCCGCGGAGCGCGTCGGAGTAGAGAAAGAGCGCGAGACTGCCTTGTCGCACGGGAGACCTCCAGGTCGGTGATGCCGCGGCGCGCGGATCCCCGCCGCTTCGGCGACGCGCCGCGGCGCGCGGATCCCCGCCGCTTCGGTGCTTCGGCGACCCGCCGCGGCGCGCGGATCACTCCAGTTCGAGCCCGATGCTACCGTCTTCGCGGACCCGGAGGGCCATCGATGCCGCTTCCGACCCGCGAGTTCCCCCCCGGCTTCGCCGAGTGGCTCGAGCCGCTCTTCGAGAGCCGACGCCGTTTCGTCGCGGGCCTCGCGCCCGTGGAGCGCTGGGTCGCCGGGGCGACGGTCGAGGCCTTCGCGCTCGAAGGCTGCGGTCCGAGCCTCGCCGCCCTCCAGGCCGCGAGCCCGCACCCGCCCGAAGCGGTCGAGGCGGCGCTCCGTCACCTCGACGAGCGCGACATGCTGGTCCTCCAGGGCGACCGCGTGCTGGCCTTCTACCCCTTCTCCGATCGGCCCTGCCGTCACCGGGTGTGGGTCGAGGGCAAACGTCTCGACGCGATGTGAGCGGGGGGCGCGATCGCGATCCCCATCGTGTATGGGGACGGCACCCGGGCCCAGGTGGAGTCGGTGTGTGCGCAGTGCGACGCCGCGATCGGCTTTGGCTTCACCGTGACGGCGAACGGCGCCCGCAGCGACGACCCCGCGGCCCACGCGCTCCGCGAGTGGGACCCGATCCCCACCGCCGTCGACCGCGCCGAGCCCCACATGCTCGACGGCATGTGAACGCGGGTGGAGTTCTTCTGTAGCGAAGAACACTTCGCCAAGTGGAAGGCGCAGCGCCCGGAAGAAGAGGGCTTCTCGATCGACTTCCACCAGAGCGCCCGGATCTGCTTCGAGTTCTACGGCGGTCTGCGCCGCGAGTTCGCCGACGCCGAGCCGCCCACGCCGTAGCGACGGTCGCGCCTCCCGCGTCGTCCGCGCGGCTCCGGGGTCCAGGGGGCGGTAGCGGTGTCAGCGAAGCCGCCGCGCCTCCGGGTGCCGCCAGGTCCAGAGCAGCAACACCGCCAACCCGGTCGCGTTGAAGACGATCACCGCCGCGTGGGCGCCGATCGCCTCGGCGAGCTCGCCCAGGGCGTACATCCCCACCGGCAGCGAGCCGATCGCGGTGCTGAGGAGCCCCAGGGCGCGTCCGCGCATCGTGTCGGGAACGCTGGTCATGATGAGGGCGCCCTGGGTCGAGCCGAAGAAGCCGAGCCCCACCGCGGCCACGAGCAGCGAGAGCAACACCAGGACGTAGTGCTGGAAGAGCGCAAAGCCCAGCATCACCACCATGGCCGTCGCCGGACCGTAGACGTAGACCCGGCCGCGGTGCGGGTCCGCGGTGGCCACCCACATCCCGCTCAGCATCATCCCCACCCCGGTTGCCGCCGAGAGCGCACCGATCTGGGAGGGCGAAGCGCCGAGACCCTCGCCGATCACCTGCACGATCGGAAAGAACGGGAAGTGGAAGAGGTTCACCGTGACCGTGACGCCCAGGATCGAGACCAGGGTGGGATTGCCCGGGAGCGAGCGGAACCCGGCCGCGACGCTCTGGAGGAAGGGCTCGGCCTCCCCGCGGTGGGCGGGCGGGCGCCGCGGCACCGTCGCCATCAGGCCCGCGGCCACCAGGACCAGCGCCGAGATCGCGAGGTAGGCGGCTCCGACGCCCAGCACGTCGACGACGCTCCCCGCGAGCAGGGACCCCAGGGCGAGACCGCTGGCCACCGATACGGTCTCGAGCGCCATCGCGTTGTTGATGCGCTCGGGCCCGACCACGTCGAAGATCAGCGCTCGGCGCGCCGTCATGTCGACCACCCAGCCAAAGCCAACCAGGAGCATCGCCGCGAAGATCATCCAGGCGCGGAGCTCCCCGGCCAGCTCGAGAGCGCCGATCAGCGCTGCCAGGGGCGCCATGGTGAGGAAGAGCCCGAGGACCAGGTTGCGGCGGTCGAAACGGTCGGAGAGCGCGCCCCCGGCCAGCCCCGCGAAGAGCAACGGCCCCCACATCACGGTGCCGGTGAGCTGGACGAGACGCGGCGAGCCGGTCTCCTGGTTGATCACGAAGGCGCCGAGGAAGGCCAAGCCCCAGCGGCTCATGTTGAAGACCCAGCCGCTGGCATAGAGCGACGCGAAGTGGGGCACCCCCAGCGAGCCGAAGATACGCGCGAATCCCGAAGGCGCGGCGGGGACGTCGCTCATGGCGTGACCGGGAGTAGCTCAAGTGCCCCGGCCGGCGCACACTGGCACCGACGGGCCAGGGGAGGACGCGGCGATGACGACCGTGGGACGAGTGGAAGAGATCTGGCGCTACCCGGTGAAGTCGATGGGGGGCGAGTCCCTCGACGCCGCCACCCTGGGTGTCCTCGGGGTGCCCGGGGATCGGGGCTGGGCGCTGCGCGACGAGCGCAACGGCGAGTTCCGCGGCGCGAAGAAGTTCCCGGTGTTGATGCAGTGCGAAGCGCGCTACCGCGACGAGCCGGCCGACGACGCGATCCCCGCCGTGGACGTGACCTTCCCGGCTGGCGGAGGCACGGCCAGCGATGCCGACGACGCGAACGAGCGGATCTCGGAGCTGGTCGGCGCGCCGGTGAGCCTGTGGGCGCGGGAGCCCGCGGAGAACCGGGAGCACTACCGACGCCGCGAGCGGCGTAGCCGCGACGAGACCCGGGAGATCTTGGGGCTCGAGCCGGGGGAGCCGCTCCCCGACTTCAGCATCTACCCGGACGCGCTGCTGGCGGAGCTCGCCGAATTCACGTCCCCACTCGGCACTTACTTCGACGCGTACCCGATCCATCTGCTCACGACGAGCTGGCTGGACACGCTGCGCGAGAAGCGGCCCGGCTCGCGTTTCGACGCCCGGCGCTTTCGCCCGAACCTGCTGATCGACGGGGCGGCGCCCGGGCTCGCCGAGCTCGATTGGTGTGGAAAAACCCTCCGGATCGGAGGCACCGTGCTGCGCTGTGAAGCTCCCACCGTGCGTTGCTCGATGACGGCGCAGCAGACCGGCCCCCTGCCCAAGGACGCCAAGGTCCTGCGCACGATCGTCGCCGAGACCGCACAGCAGGTGGGCATCTACGCGACCGTGGCGCGGCCCGGTCCGGTGCGCGTCGGCGACCCCGTGGAGCTGGTCTAGTCGGCCACGCGAGCCCACCAGTTCGCGAACAGGCGCCTCGTGTGGTCCTGGAGTGCCGGGAGCGCCGCCAGGGTCTGCCCCTGAAAGTGCCCGAGGCCGTCCGGGCCGAAGACCCGGTCGAGCTTCTCCCGCGTCGTCTCGGTCTCGCACCAGGTGGGGAGCATCCCGGCGGCGACTTCGGCGTGGTACTGGACCGAGAGCGCGCGATCGCCCACCGCCAGCGCCTGGACCGCGCAGCGCTGGGATCGCGCGAGCACCGTGGCCTCCGCGGGCGCCCGCAACACCTCCGCCTCGTGCCACTGGAAACGAGCGCCGGTGTCGACACCGCGGAGCCACGGACTGTCCCGCCCGGCGGCGGTGGCCTCGACCGGGAAGAGTCCGACCTCCGGATCCCGCGCGGGCCCGACGTCGCCACCGAGGGCCGAGGCGAGGAGCTGGTGACCCAGGCAGACGCCGAGAAACGGCACGCCGGCGCCGACCGCCTCGCGGATCAACCGCTTCTCGCCCACCAGCCACGGGTGCTCTTCCTCCTGCCAGACCTGGGGCGCACCGCCCATCACCCAGAGAGCGTCGAGGTCGACGGCCGCCGGTAGGGAGTCGCCGCAGTCCGGGCGGACCGAGATGGCGGTGCCCCCGGCCGCCTCGAGGAGCTCGAGAAGGAACCACGGGTGGCCACCCGCCATGTGTTCGAGGACGACGACCTCCACGGGGGCAGCATAGAAGCTGTGGAGAGGGGTCGGCATACCCATGCGATACTCCGCCCGGGTGGGTGAGGCGGAGCGGAGTAGCGAGCGACCCATGGCGCAGCAGGGCAGCCTCGGAAAGACGGGCTTCGTCGAGACCCACGGCCTCGAGAGCGACGCCCGCCGCGCCGCGGCCGACCGCGTCGAGGCGGAGATTCGCGAGCGAGGCCTCCGCACCGTCCGGGTGGCGTGGGCCGACCAGCACGGCGTGTTGCGGGGCAAGCATGTGATGGCCCGCGACCTCCCCGATGCGTTGCGCGCCGGGGTCGACTTTCAGACCGCGACCCTCTTCATGGACACCGCCAACCACCTGATCGCCCCGATCTTCCAGCGCGAGGCCGGTCTCGGCTTCGCCGCGTTGGCCGGGGGCCCGGACGCCGTTCTCGTCCCCGACCCGACCACCTTTCGCGTACTGCCCTGGGCGCGAGACACGGGGTGGATGCTGTCGGACATGTACCTGGCGGACGGCTCGCCCTGCCCCTTCGACACACGGCTGCTCATGCGCCGCCAGCTCGAAGCGCTGGCCGAACGCGGGCTCGACTATGTGGCGGGGCTCGAGGTCGAGTTCTACATCACGCGTCTCGAAGACCGGCGTCTCGCACCCGAGGAGGCGGGCTACCCGCCCGACCCGCCGACGGTCTCGGTGATCGCCCACGGATTCCAGTACCTGACCGACGACCGCCAGGACGAGATCGACGACATCCTCGACCCCCTGGGCCGCCACCTGGAGGCCCTGGGTCTCCCCCTGCGCACGATGGAGGACGAGTGGGGGCCCGGGCAATGCGAATTCACGTTCGACCCGCAGCGGGGCCTGGACGCCGCCGACGCGATGGTGCTCTTCCGCAGCGCGACCAAGCAGGTCTGTCGACGCGCGGGGCTCCACGCGACCTTCATGACCCGCCCGGCCCTGCCGAACTTCTTCTCGAGCGGCTGGCACCTGCACCAGTCGCTCTGCGACGCCGCGAGCGGCGCCAACCGCTTCACCGACCCGGGAGAGCCGCTCTCGTCCCTGGGACGACACTTTGTGGGCGGCCTCCTCGAGCACGCCGCCGAGGCGTCGGTCTTCGCGACGCCCACCGTGAACGGCTACAAGCGCTTTCGGCCCAACTCGTTCGCCCCCAACCGGGTGACCTGGGCGGTGGAGAACCGCGGCGCGATGATTCGCGTGGTAGGGGGCGCCGGCGACCCGGGTGCCCACCTCGAGAACCGAGCGGGTGAGCCCTGCGCCAACCCCTTCCTCTACATGGCGTCCCAGATCGCCGCCGGGCTCGACGGGATCGCCCGGGAGCTCGACCCAGGCCCGCCCGAAACCGCGCCCTATGCCTCCGACAAGGCGCTGCTCCCGGCGAGCCTGATGGACGCGCTGGAGTCGCTCCGGCGCGGGACGCTCTACCGACGGGCCTTTGGTGACGCCTTCGTCGACTATCTGCTCGCGGTGAAGCAGAGCGAAGTGTCGCGCTTTCTCGCCCACGTCACCGATTGGGAACAGCGCGAATACTTCGAGGTCTTTTGATGCATCAATTCCATAACTTCCGGTATTTCCTTCGGAATCTCCTTTTCGCGTACTCAGGCGCCAGGAGGTGGTGAGGTGAGCTGGCGCGGTGACAAGCTCGGCGGGATGAGCCCGCAGGAGATCGACGAGTTTCTGGCGGGTCCCTGGCTGGCACGGCTCGCCTGTCTCAAGCCCGACGGCTCCCCGTACGTCGTGCCGCTCTGGTACCACTGGGACGGCAGCGCCTTCTGGGTGGTGGGCCGCGCCCGTTCTGAATGGGCCCACTACCTCGCCCGGGACCCGCGTGTCTCCCTCGTCGTCGACGAACCCGAGCCGCCGATCCGCAAGGTCCTCTGCGAGGGTCGCGCCGTGATCGTCGAGGCCGAGGTGGGTCCGGTGCTCGAGAACGGCGCGAAGTCGCTCTGGAACCGCATCGGCGAGGAGCACACCGGGCCCCGCTACCTGGGCGAGCGCGCGGCCGAGTACCGCGGCGGGGTGAACGTCGAGCCTTGCTGGACCATCCAGATCGTCCCCGAGAAATTGACGACGTGGCAGGGATTCGGTTGGCACAAACGCTACTTCCACCCCGAACTTCACGACGCTTCGAGCTCGGATTCGGAATGAGGGGGGCCCTCGGATGGCCAAGGTGATCCTCGAGGTGCGCTGCAACGAGTACGCGATGCGCGACCGCAACCCCCACGTGCCTTGGAGCGCCGAGGAGATCGGCACCGACGCGGCGGAGTGCGAGGACGCCGGCGCGGCACTGATGCACTTCCACGCCCGGAATCCCGAGACCGGCGCCCCCTCCCACGAGGCCGGCGACTACGGCGCCGCGATCCGCGCCTGCCGCGAACGCTCTGCGCTGCTCGTGATGCCGACCCTCGGGGCTCACACGCTGCAGGACCCCCTCGAGCGGGTGGCCCACATCACCGCGCTGGGCCGCGACCCGGCGAGCCGCCCCGACCTCGCGCCGATCGACCTCGCGACGACCAACCTCGATCCCTACCGGAGCGGGCGTGGCTTTCTCTCGGAGGACACCGCCTATGTCAACACGATCGCGGGGCTCCGGGCGCAGATCGGCGAGATCCACCGCGCGGGCGTGGCAGTCCACGCGGTCCTCTGGAACGTGGGCTCCACCCGGGTGCTCGGGGCCTTCCAGGAGCTGGGGGAGCTCCCGCACCGGCTGCCCGTCGAGGTCGTGCTCTCCGACCAGATCCTCGCCTGTCACCCGGAGACCGAGCGGGGCCTCGACGCGATCCTCGATTTCCTCCCCGACTCCGGTCTTCCGTGGCTCGCCCTCTGCGCGGGGAGCACCGGGCTCCCGCTCATCGAAGCCGTGGTCGAGCGCGGCGGACACCTCTCCTTTGGGCTGGGCGACTGGCCCTACCCCGAGCTCGGCACTCCGCGCAACGCGGACGTCGTCGCCGAGGTGGTGCGCCGCATCCGCGCCGCCGGTGGGGAGCCGGCGAGCCCGGCGGAAGCGCGGGAGCTCTTGGGCCTGGCCTGAGCCGCGGTCGCGGTATCCTCCGTCGCCTTTGGGGGGGGACCCATGCACCGATCGGCACTCCTCGTCACCGCCGCCCTCGCGGCGCTGAGCGTCGCGGGGGCCGGGGGCGCCGCCGCCAACGAGGGCTGGTCCTACGCGGCGACGCTCGACTGGATCCAAGGCGAGCGCTTCCCCACTCCGACCTTCCAGCCCGGCGAGACCCTCGGCCGGGGCGATCTGCCGCGGATGGCGCCCTTCGTGCCCCCGGGCTTCCTGCCCCAGCTCGACTTCCAGGGCTTTGTCGCGGAGATCCAAGCTCCGCGCACCCTCGTCGCGCACCCCCTCTACGAGTCCGCCTCGCTCGCGTACGGCCGCCAGACCGAGATCGGAGCCGACGGTCGCCTGCTCCACTACGTCGCGGGGCGGCCCTTCAGCGCGGAGCGCGTGCGCGACGCTCCCGCCGACCGGGCCGCGTATCAGATCGCGTGGAACTACATCTACCGTTGGCAGCACTACGGGTACGCTTCCGACGCGGTTCATTTTGCCTTTCTCCGCCCCGGCACCGCGACCGGGCGCAACGCCGACACCGACGCGGCGCTCCGCGGTGGGGGGATCGTCGAGCGTCACCTGATCGAGCGCTTCCAGCGGGTGTACCTGAGTCATCTGGCCGTCGAGGCCGAGAACGACCACCAGCTCGACGTCGAGGGGGCGGGGTCGCTCCACTACAAGGACTACCTCTCCTTCACCCACCCCTTCGAGGTGCGCGGCAACACCTTCGTGATCGAGCGCTCCCTCGACCCCCTCGAGCGCGACCAGGTCAACTCGTACCTGGCTACCGAACGGCGCGTGCGGCGCTTGTCGCCCAAGGAACGCGCCGATCGCTTCGTGGGCTCCGAATTCACCCTCGACGACTTCGAGGGCTTCTCGGGACGCGTCCTGGACTACGAATGGGTCTACCACGGCGAGCGGGACCTGCTCTACGTCGCGGACGTCCGGGGAGACCACGCGGTGTTCTTCGGTCCGAGCAGCCACGTGCCGTGGGACCGGTGGCAGCTCCGACGCTGTTTCGTCGTCGAGCAGCGCCCCCATCTCAGCGAGCACACCTACGGGCGAACGCTCCTCTTCGTGGACGTCGAGACGTCGATCATCGCGATGAAACTGATGTTCGATCAGCGAGACCAGCTTCTGAAAGTCCTCTACCCCCTCTACCGCTGGCCCCTCCGCCCCGAGCAGGTCGCCACGGCCGCGCCCCGCGAGACGGTGCCGCTCTTCCAGGCCAACGTCGCGATCAACGTCCAGACCGGCGCCTCGGGGGTGGTGTGGAGCGTCGGGACGGAGATCCCCGACGTGAAGCCCTCCGAGGTGCGACGGCTCTTCAGTGTCACCAACCTGAGCTCCGGGCGCTGAGCGGGCGTTCCCCCCGCACCCGGCGCTACCCTCCGGCGGTCCCGGCACCACTGCACGAGGAGGCTCCGATGCTCGAGTATCTGGATCCCCGCGCCGAACCCAGCGCCCCGGTCGAGGCCTACACGCCGCGCATCGATCCGCGCCGGGCGCCGATCTCGATCGGCATGCTCGCCAACGGCTTCCCGGACTCGGTGGCGTTTCTCCAGCAGATCGAGGACGCGCTGCGCGCGGAGCTGCCGGAGGCCACCTTCCATCACTACAACAAAGGCGACGCCTCGATCGTCGTCCCCGACGAGATGTTCGAGAGGATCACCCGGGAGTGTCAGGCGGTCGTCGCCGCCTACGGACACTGAGGCGGCTGCACCACCGGCACCGTGCGTGACGGAGCAAAGCTGGCCCGCCAGGGGATTCCCGCCATCGCCCTCGTGACGGAGAAGTTCGTCGACCAGGGAGACTTCGTCGCCCGCTCGGTCGGGCTCCCGGACCTGCCCCGCGTGCGCCTGCCACACCCCGTCGCGGGCACCGGGAAGGAGTCGCTGCGCGCGATCGCCAGGTCGATCGTGCCGCAGATCCTGCGCGCCTGGGAGACGGGGGACGACGCGGCGTGAGCCCCGACGCGGGGCGTCTCGAGGCCCGCGACGAGGCGGAGGCGCTCGAAGCGCTCCACGCCCTGGGCTGCACCGACGGTCTCCCCGTCGTCGTGCCGACTCCAGAGCGTGTCGACCGACTGGTCCTCGCGACCGTCCTCGATCCGGACCTCGTGCTGGGCTCGATGGGCCCCGCGCTCGGCGCCTGCACCGTGGAGAAGCTCGCCACGGCGGCGGTGATGGCGGGGTGTACCCCGGAGCACATGCCGGTCGTGTTGGCGGCGGCCCTCGCGATCCTCGACCCCGCCTTCGACCTCACCGAGATGCAGGCCACGACCCATTGCACCGCGCCGCTCCTCCTGGTGAATGGCCCGGCCCGCTACGAGTGCGGCGGCATCGCCTCGGGCTACGGCGCCTTGGGCCCCGGTCACCGCGCCAACGCCTCGATCGGGCGCGCGCTGCGGCTCGCGATGATCAACATCGGCGGCGGGCGCGCCGGCGTGTCGGACATGGCGCTCCTCGGCCACCCGGGCAAGTACACCTTCTGCCTCGCGGAGGCCGAGGAGGAGAGCCCCTTCGAGGGCTTCCACGTGAGCCGTGGCTACGACCCGGATGTGTCGACGGTCACGGTGATCGGGACGGAGGCGCCCCACTCCGTGCTCGCCGTGACCGACGCGGACAACCCGGGCTCCTGTGACCGCCTCCTCGACATCCTCGCCGGCGCCTTCGCCAACACCGCCACCAACAACGCGGCGATCGGCGGCGGAGCGGCGGTGGTGATCCTGAACCCGGAGCACGCGGACGCGCTCGCCGCCGTGGGCCACACCCGCAGCTCGGTCGCCAAAGCGATCCACGAGCGGGCGATGCGCGACCCCGAAGGTCCGACGTCCCTGCTCCAGCACCCGAGCCGGCACTGCTTCGACACCCCCGACGATATCCTCGTCTGGGTCGCCGGCGGACCGGGTCTCTACTCCGTGGTGCTTCCCACCTGGTCCGCCGGACCCCACAAGAATCGCGCGATCACGAAGCCGGTCGCGGTCGGCCAGGCCTGCGAGATCCCCGGGGCCGCGTAGCCCTTCCCGCGCTAGTGGAATCCGGCGTCGTCCGTCCCGTAGCGGTCGTGGTGGCGGATCCACGCCATCGAGTAGGGAAGCCCCTCCTCGTTTCGTCCCTTGGGCATGAGATCGAGGAGGTGGTAGGTCCCGATCAGCATGTCGAGGCCACGTCCGTAGGAGGAGTAGGTGTGGTAGACGGCGCCGTCGGCATCTCGCTCGAAGACGCTCAGACCGGGACCCTCGAGCTCGGGGAACGCGGTCTCGTGGTAGTTGTAGTAGGCGCTGCCCTGCTCGATCTCTTCCTCGGTGAAGCTCACGTGGAAGTCGCGGTTGAAGTCGCTGCCACCCGAGGACACCCAGCGGAAGTTCCATCCCATCCGCTTCTTGAATTCCTCGATCTTCGCGAGCGGTGCCTTGGACACCGTGACCAGGCTCACGTCTCGCGCGGCCAGGTGCTCCGACGAACCGTTGTAGTTGTCGGCGACCAGCGAGCAGCTCTTGCAGCCCTGCTCCCAATCGGGGTGGAACATGAAGTGGTAGACGAGGAGCTGGCTCTTGCCGTCGAAGAGCTCGGCGAGGCTCTGCTTCCCGTCCGGGGTCTCGAAGTCGTAGTCCTTCTCGATCCGGTAGCGCGGGAGGTCACGGCGCTGGGCGCTCAGCCGGTCGCGCTGACGGGTGAACTCCTTTTCCTGGGCCAGGTGGTCGAGGCGGGCGCGCAGCCAGGCCTCGCGGTCGACGACTCTTCTCTCGCTCATGGCATCCCTCCCGGTGGTGTCCAGATATTCAACCGATCAGTTGAGGATACGCCCTCTGCCCTCCTCCGCCCACCCGAGATCCGGACGGCGGCCGCCGGCGCCGACGGACTGCTCGACCGCGTAGGCGAACTGCAGGACTCCCCAGTCGTCTCCGTGGCGGCCGACGATCTGGAGGCCCACGGGTAGCCCCTCGGGCGTAAAGCCGAAGGGCACCGAGATCGCCGGGTTGCCGAGCAGCGAGATGTAGAAGCAGGAACGCATCCAGTCGATGTAGGTGTCCATCGCGACCCCGTCGATCTCGCGCACCCATTCCTCGTCCACCGAGAAGGGGGGCACCTGGACGACCGGCGCGAGCAGGAACTCGTAGTCGTCGAGAAAACGGCGGATCCGGTGGTAGAGTGCCGTGCGGTCGAGCTCCGCTGCCGCGACCTCGTCGGCGCTGAGGGCGCGACCCGCCTCGATGTTCCAGACCAGGGTCTCCTTCAACTTCGCCAGCGCGTCGCCCCGCACGTCGCGGAAGTGCGCGGCGAAGGCGAAGCCCCGCAGGACGTGGAAGATGCGGTCGGCACCGCTGAAATCGGGCTCGGCGTCCTCGACCTCGCAGCCCACGGCGTCGAGGGCGGGGCGCGCCGCGGCGGGCGCCTCGCGGACCCGCCGGTCTACGGGGAGGCCCCCGAGGTCGTGGCTCCAAGCGACCCGCGTCCCGCGGAACTCGCGCCCCAACGGGCGCAGAAAACGCTCTCCCGGCTCCGCGATCGAGATCGGCGCCCGCGGGTCGGGGCCGGCCATCGCGCCGAGGAGCAGCGCGCAGTCCTCGACGCTGCGCGCCATGGGTCCCAGCACGGCAAGCCCCGCCCAGGCGAGCGGCGCCGGGTAGTTCGGCACCCGCCCCGGCGACGGACGCAGCCCGACCACGTTGCAGAAGCTCGCCGGGTTCCGCAGCGAGCCCCCCATGTCGCTTCCGTCGGCGATCGGGAGCAGGCCGGCCGCGAGGGCGGCGGCCGCCCCGCCGCTGCTGCCCCCCACCGTGCGGGTGGGGTCGTAGGGGTTGCGGGTCGCGCCGAAGACGGGGTTGAAGGTCTGCGAGCCCGCGCCGAACTCCGGTGTATTGGTCTTGCCCACCGTGATCGCCCCGGCCGCGCGCAGCCGCTCGACGATCAGATCGTCCTCGTCGGGGACGTGGTCGCGAAAGAGCGGCGACCCGTAGGTCGTGCGGATCCCGGCCGTATTGACCAGGTCCTTGTGGGCGATCGGGAGACCGTGGAGCGGTCCGAGGGGCGCTCCGCGCAACCGTCGCGTGTCGGCGCGACGCGCCGCCTCCAGGGCGCGGTCGGGGCAACGCGTGACGACGGCGTTGATCGCGGCGTGGGTCGCCTCGATCCGTTCGAGGGACTCGCGAACCACCTCTTCGGCGGAGAGATCACCGCTGCGCAGATGGCCGGCGAGGAGAACGGCAGAGAGCGGTTCGGGATTCGCGGGCATAGGGCGCGTGTACCGCAGCTGGTCACGCGACGCTCGTCCCTCGCCGGTGCGGGCGTCCCTCCTCAGACCCGGGGTCGTCTTCGCGGCGCGCAACCGGTCGCGCGGCCCCCGGCCTCCCAGAGCGTCTCAGTGCAGTCGGCGGCGCAGGGCGAGACCGGTCAAGCCGAGCCCCAGCAGGAGGGCGGTGCCGGGCTCGGGCATCGTGGCGACGTCCGGGGAGAGGTTGTCTTCGGAGGGCGGGAAGTCGCCGGCGACCGGTCCCCCGCCGTCGCCGGGGAAGTCGTCGCCCGTGCCCGGACCTTCTCCCGGCCCCGGACCTTCGCCGGGCAGGTCGCTCAGGGCTCCGTCGTCGCTCGGCGGGAAGTCACTCACCCCACCGTCGTCGTCGGACGGGACGTCGCTCATCCCACCGTCGTCGTCGGGCGGGAGGTCGCTCATCCCGCCGTCGTCGTCGGACGGGAGGTCGCTCATCCCGCCCTCGTCTCCGGGGGGCTCGCCGTCCCCGCCGTCGGCCGGGGGATCGCCCGGCCCCCCACCGTCGCCCGGCAGGTCGCCCGGCCCCCCACCGTCGCCCGGAAGGTCGCCCGGCTCGCCACCGCCCCCGGGCGGACCGGGGCCGTCGCCGGGGTTCGGGCCGCCGGCCACCCGCATCCAAGACCACTCCCCCTCCGCGCTCGCGAAGGTGCTGTCGAAGAGCCGAACCGACTGATTGGCGAAGAGCGCCAAGCGCGTCGGGCCGTTGTCCGCCAGCGCCCCGGATCCCGTGTTGATCGATCGATCCTCCGCCAGGTTCCGATAGAAGACGTGGGCCACGCGGACGATGTCGGCCGTGGTCCAGAACTGGTCGCCGAAGGTGAAGGCGAGGGAGACGATCTCGCGGTTGGAGACGAACGAGGAGAGGCCGACGGGGATCGCCGCTTCCTGGATCCGCAGGGATCCACTCACCGGGTCTCCCAGCGCGAGTCCGACGGACCCGCACTCGCTCGTGCACTCGCCCAGGTAGTCGAACTGGATCAGCGAGGCGTTTGCGGTGGCATGGCAAAGCCAGAGCGGCAGCAACAGCATCAGCGGCGCACAGCGCGTCATGGACTCTCTCCACGGGGCGCCCGCGTGACACCCGAGAGCGTCGGCGCGGACTCCGGTACTGCACCAGAGCCGCGTGCTCGCTGCAAGACATCATTCGTGCGCAAGCAATACGCGCAGGGCGTGCACGACGCTCGCACAGAGCGCGTCCTGGTCCGCGCACACGAACGACAAAGCGAATTGTGGCGACACGGTGGCTGGCCGCCTCGGCGCGCACTTTTTTTGCCGTCGATCCGCCGATCGGGGACGCGCGAACGAGCGCGGGGACCGCGTCGGGCGGCGTGCTAGCCGGAGGACCGCAGCGCGGCACGGGTCGGCGAGAAGAGCTCCACCGGGTGCTCGGTGTGTCCGGCGAGGGTCAGGTCGGCGCAGATCTCGCCGACGACGGGGACGAACTTGAAGCCGTGGCCGGAGAAGCCCGCCGCCACCACGATGCGGTCGTCTTCGGGATGCGTCCCCAACACGAAATGCTCGTCGGGACTGTCCGTATAGAGACAGACCCGCGCGTCGAGACAACGGCCCGCCAAGCCGGGCACCCGGGCGGCGAGGTGACGACGCATGGCGTCGACCTCATCGTCGCCCACGACCCGGTCGACTTCGTCGGGGTCGCATTCGCCACCCGCTCGAAAGAAGGCGACCTTCACGCCGCCCGCCGGATCGCCGTGGGCGGGGAATCCGTAGAGACGCAGACGCTCGGGGTCGTCCCAGACGTGGACGGGCAAGCGCCCCACTTCGTAGCGAGACCAGTCGTCCGCCTCGAACCAGAACATGGGGACCCGGCGCACCGTCAGGGCCGCGCCCAAGGCGCCCAGCCACCGCCCCGCCCAAGAGCCGGCCGCCAGCACGAGACGATCGGCGTGGACGTCGCGCTCCGCGGTCTCGACCCGGAAGCCCTGTCCCTCGCGATGCCAGCCCGTCACCGCCGTCTCGAAGTGGAGCTCCGCGCCGGCCCGCCGCGCCAGCGCCGCGTGGGCGCGCACCGAGGCTTCGGGGGGGACGAACCCGCTCCGGTGCTCGTAGAGTCCGACGAGCCCCTCCGCGGGGGTGAGCTGGGGCCAGCGGTGATGGATCTCGCCGGCGTCGAGCACCTCGTGGGCGATGCCCCAGCGCCGTGCGCTGGCCGTGCTTCCCACGACCACGTCGTCGTCCGGTCGCCCCATCATCAGCCCACCACACAATGTGAGCAGCGTGGTCTGCGACGCCTTCCCGGTCTCTTCCCACAGGTCGTAGGCGCGCCGCAGGAGCGGGACGTAGGCGGGATCCTCGAAGTAGGCCTCACGGATCACCCGGGACTCGCCGTGGCTCGAGCCCAGCGCGTGGGCTTCGGGAAAGCGCTCGAACCCCACGACCGTGGCGCCCCGCCGCGCCAGGTGCCACGCGGCCGCGCTTCCCATCCCACCGAGTCCGATCACCGCGACGTCTGCCACGGCGGGACGCTAGGGCTCTCCGGGGACGTGGGCGAGGCCCGGGATCCCCTACCCTCCCGCCATGCTCAGCCCCGACCAGATCGACGAGTACGAACGCGACGGCTTCCTCGTGTTGCGCGCCCAGTTCGAGAGCGCGGAGATCGAGCGTTTCGAGCGCGCCTACCTGCGCCAACCCATGGACAGCTCGATCCCGGCGGGCCTCCGCTACCCCGAACCGGGCCGCTACACCCTCGCCAAGAGCTGTCTGGCCGATCCGGACCTCGCGGCGATCGCCGAGCACCCCCGCGTCCTCGATCCCGTGACGACGCTCCTCGACGACGACCCCGTGCTGACCGCCTTCGTCGTCTACGACCGCACCCCCGGTGGCGGGGGTCTCCCCCGCCACAACGACTACAAACGCTGGCGCCCGGTCGGCTCCTCGATGCACTGGCTCTTCGCGATCGTTCCCTTCACCGACTACGACGACGAGACGGGGCCGCTCTTCGTGGGTCGAGGCTCCCACCGTCTCGAGCGGGTCCAGGACCGCGGCGGGCGCGCCCTCCACGTCGACCCCGCGGTGCTCCCCGAGGACGATTCCTTCGTCGACCCGCGTCTCGAACGCGGTGACCTCCTGTTGATGAACATGCACACCTGGCACAAGGCGGGTGCCAACCGGTCGGGTCGTCCCCGCGCCGGCTTCTTCAACAAGTACGCGGCGCGCCGCTACCCGCCCGCCACCGGCTACTACCTGTTCGACGACGCCGCCTACGGCGCGCTCTCCGAAGCGGGGCGCCGGGTGGTGGCCGTGCACAGCGACAAAGCGATCGCCACCACCCGGATGCTGCTCCAACGCCAGGGTGGGGACGGCCCCGAGTTTCTGGTCACCCGCGACGAAGACGGCGCGCGCACACTCCCGGGTGGCCCCACGTTTCACGAGCGCGCGATCCCGGACTGGGACCTCGGCAACTACATCGCGGCCCTCCACACGGCGATGCGGGAGCAGGTGAAGGTGGAGACCCCGTGGGCCACCTACGTGGGCGACTACGACGAAGGCGACGCCCTCACCCGGCTCTACGCCTACGAGATGGGCGACCTGGGCTTCCCCGTCCCCTATGCGGGCGAATGGCTCGGGATCGACGATCTGCGGGACGCCCCCCTCGCCATCGACTACGCGGCCCGGGCCGCCGATACCTGGCTCGACCCGACGATCGTCCGGGGCAAGGGGCTCACCCAGGCCCAATCGCGCATCGATCAGTACGCGTACTGAGATTCCGCCGCCGCTGGCCTCGACTGCCGGGAGATCGACGCTCGCGAGACGAGGCGCCCAGCGACACGGTCGCTAGATCCGGAAGAACTCCGCGGCGTTGGTGCCCAACACGCGGTCGACGGAGTGCGCCGAGAGGGCCGAGAGGGTCTCGCGGGTCCGCTGCACCGGTTCGGTGAAGCCCTCCATGTGCGGGTAGTCCGAGCCGGTGAAGAACTTGTGATCGCCGAGGAGCTCGATCGTGAAGGGCAGCGTGCGCTCCCCGGGATCCGCGGAGATCCAGAGGTTGCGCTCGAAGGTCTCGCTGGCGGGGCGCCCCATCTGACAGGTGTGACCCATGTAGCTGTAGCGGTAGTCGAGACGGTCGAGCCACTCGACGACCCACCCGCTCCCCGACTCGACGGTGGCGACGTGGAGACCGGGAAAACGCTCGAAGACCCCGTCGTACACCATCGTCGTGAGCGCCATCCGCGGGTCCTGGATCGTGTTCATGCTGAGATACATGAAGCCCGGGCTGCGGTCGCGGTACCAGTCGTTGCCGACGTAGTGGGGGTGGACGACGAGGTGGAGCGCGATCGCCACCTCGAGCTGGGCGGCGGCGTCCCAGACCGGGTCGAAGTCGGGATGGCCGAGGCTTCTCCCGTCCGGGGGCAGCGCCGCGACGAAGGCGCCGCGCACCCCCGCTGCGTCGAGGACCTCGAGCTCGCGCACGGCGGCGGCGGGGTCGCGCAGCGAGATGTGGCCGAGGGGTAGAAGCCGGTCGCGGTAGCCCTCGGTGTGCTCGAGGGCCCAGCGGTTGTAGGCCCGGCAATGGGCCGCCGCGAGGGCCGGGTCTTCGACCCGTCCCTCCCAGACGAGCCCGAGGGTCGGGAAGATCACCTGCTGATCGAAGCCCTCTTCGTCGAGAAAGGCGATCCGCGCGTCCATGTCGTCGAGCGAGCCGTCCACCAACGACTGGGTGTCGACCTCGCCCAGGCCGCGCCCGTCGCGTTCCTTCTGCCCGTAGGCGGTGCCCACGCCGAAGAGCTGGAGGGTCGAATGGGACTGGGAGCGCCGCGTCAGCCGGCCCTCGATCTCGATGTCGATCTCCCCGTCCGGCGCCACCGGGAAACGGATGCAGCGATCGCGGAACGCGGGCTCGATGTAGCGATCCCAGACGTCAAAGGGCTCGGCGAAGTGGCTGTCGCCGTCGATGATGCGGGTCATGGGCGCCCTCCCCGCCCCATCTTACACCCCTGCATTCTGCGGCGCGGGGACCCTACACTCCCCTGGAACCCGGAGAGGAGACCTGTCATGGCCGAGATCCACGGACGCTGCGACGCCCGTTTCGACGAACTCAAGACCCTGCTCGGCGAGAGCCTCGATCGCGGGGACGACGTCGGCGCCTCGGTGGCCGTCGTCCACCAGGGAGAGCTCGTGGTGGACCTCTGGGGGGGCCATCGCGATGCGGCGCGGAGCGAGCCCTGGGAGGAGGACACGATCACCAATGTGTGGTCCTCCACCAAGACGATGCAGTCGCTCTGCGCGCTCGTGCTGGCCGATCGCGGCGAGCTCGACGTGCACGCCCCCGTCGCCCGCTACTGGCCCGAGTTCGCGGCGGCGGGGAAGGAAGGCGTGCTGGTGAAGCATCTCCTCGCGCACACCGCGGGGCTCCCGGCGTGGCGCGAGCCGATGCAGGAGGCGGATCTCTACGACTGGGAGAAGGCGACCGAGCTCCTCGCCGCTCAAGCCCCCTGGTGGGAGCCGGGGAGCGCCCACGGCTACCACGCCCTCACCCAGGGCTACCTCGTGGGCGAGGTGGTCCGCCGGGTCGCGGGGCAGAGCCTCGGCGCCTTCTTCGCGAGCGAGATCGCCGGGCCGCTGAGCGCCGATTTCCACATCGGCCTCCCGGCGGACCACGACCCCCGGGTGAGCCTCGTGATTCCGCCCGAGGAGGCCCTCGAGGTGCCGGAGGACACCGAGAGCGCGCCCTACAAGACCTTCGCCAACCCGCCCCTCGACGCCACCCTGGCCCATCGGTCGGCCTGGCGACGGGCGGAGATCCCGGCGGCGAACGGCCACGGCAACGCGCGCTCGGTGGCGACGGTGCAGGCGGTGGTGTCGAACGGGGGGGAGATGCACGGCAAACGGCTGCTCTCCCAGCCCACCATCGACCTCATCTTCGACGAGCAGTCCCGGGGCGACGACCTGATCCTCGGTATTCCGCTGCGCTTCGGCATCGGCTACGGCCTCCCCAACGAGACCGTACCCTTCATCCCCGACCGCAAGATCTGCTTCTGGGGCGGTTGGGGGGGCTCGTTGGCGATCGAAGATCCCGAGGAACAGCTCACCTTCTCGTACGTGATGAATCGGATGGTGGGGCTGTTGGGCGACCCGCGCGGCGCCGCCCTGGTCGAGGCGACCTATCGCGCCCTGGCCCGCTGAGGCCCGGGCGCCGGGGTCCAGCGAGAACAGGGCGTAGTCGCGGAGCTCGCTCCTCGGGGGCATCGCCGGCGAGCGCGCGTCACCGAGGGACGGAAAGAACACGCTCACCGCGCAACGCGTCCGCAACTCGACGCTCAGGACGACAAGAAGGGGGCGGGGTCGCTGGCCGCGGTCACCGACATCAGCACCTCGGGGCGTTGGTAGTACTCCGCCTTCGCCCGATGCGCGGCGTCGCGGGGCGGCGGCCCGATATAGCTGCCGAGGTCGCGTCCCCAGTCGAGGACGGCGCGGCCGTAGCCGAGGCGCTGCGTCTCCCACGCCTCGACCGCCGCCTCCGGATTCTCTGCACAGAGGGCCTCCGCAAGGGTGGCGGCGTCGTCGGCGGCCTTCGACACGCCCATTCCGACGTGGGGCCGTGCCGTGAACGCGGCGTCTCCGATCACCGCAACGCGGCCGAAGACGAGCCGTTCGCTGCCGAGCTCGTAGATGGGTTGCAGGAAGGGCGCTGGGGTGGCCCCGATGACCGTCTGCATCTGTGGCGAGAGCAGCCGAGCCGCTTCGGCGCGCATCGCGTCGCGGAGCTCGCTGCGGATCCGGTCGTGCGGAATCCCGGCCGGGTGGTGCCGGCCCGAGGCGTCGGTGAGCAACTCCCGGAGTACCGACTCGTCGCCGCTCCGATACCAGGCCCAGTTGTAGCGGCGCTGCCCGACGACCAGCTCGTCCCGCGGCCCCGCCACGAGATAGCCCAGCCAATGCCCTCCCGGCGCCATCCCGAAGACGAGCCGCCCCGCGAGCTCGTCGAGCACCGCGGGTGGCACGCGCGTCTCGTCGATCAGACCGCGCCAGATGTAGTAGCCGCAGTACATCGGGCCGACCTCGGGGGCCACCAGGCCGCGCAGCGTCGACTGGACGCCGTCGGCGGCCACCACCCAATCGGCCTCCACCCGCTCTCCGTTGTCGAACACCGCCGTCGCGCTAGCGCGACCCGCCTCGATCCCCCCGAGCGAGACTCCGGGGTGGTAGCAGTCCGCCGGCAGCTGCTCGCGCAAGAACCGGTAGATCAAGCCCCAGGACGTCATGATCTGAGGCATGTCGTAGGTGCCGATCACGTCGCCTTGCGCATCGAGCATCATCCGACCCACCGAGCGGATCCCCATGTCGGGCCGCAGCGTCACCCCGGCGCGTCGGAGCGCGTCGTAGAGCAGATCGTGGGTCACGATCCCGGCGCCCCGGTCGGCGAGATCCGGAGCGCGCTCGTAGACGTCGACCCGGAACCCGCGGCGCCGCAAGAACACCGCGGCAAAGAGCCCCGCCATCGACCCCCCGACGATGGCCACCCGTTGCCGCTGTTCTACACCCATTCTTCCGCTACTCCTGTACGCCGCGCGAAGAGTATCCCCGACACCCCGATTTGCGCACGGGGTACTCACCTCAGGTACGTACGCGCCTGGACCCCGCCCCGGAGTCCGTGTGGAGTCGCCGTTGAAGGTCTCGGTCATCGTCCCCGTCTACAACACCGCCCGCTACCTCGCGGCGTGTATCGAGGGGCTGCTGGACCAGGATTTCGACCCCTCCGCGTACGAGATCCTCGCGGTCGACAACAACTCCACCGACGAGTCGGCGTCGATCATCGAGCGCTACCCCCGCGTGCGGCTCCTCCACGAGCCGAAGCAGGGATCCTACGCAGCGCGCAACCGGGGTGTGCGCGAAGCGAAGGGCGAAATCATCGCGTTCACCGATTCGGATTGCGTGCCGGAACGCGACTGGCTTCGCGAGGGGCTCGCTGGCCTCGACGCTTCAGGGGTCGAGATCGTGGTCGGACACACCTACTTCGACCCGCGCTCGTGGTGGATGCACCAACTCGGCCGCTTCGAGCGGGCGAAGGGGCGATACGCGTTGTCGTCGGACGACCCGGGCGTCTACTACGGACACACGAACAACCTGATCACCCGACGGGACACGTTGGAGATCGCCGGCGGATTCGCCGAATGGATGCGTGGCAGCGACGTGATCCTGGTCCAGCAAACCGTACGACGCGCGACCTGCGACTCCGTCGTGTACCGCCCTTCGATGCGGGTGCGCCATCTGGAGGTTGCAGACCTTCTCGCCTACTACCGCAAGCTCTTCACCTACGGCCGCAGTCAGCGCCGCTACCGCAAGGTCGTGCCGGCCCGACCGCTCAACGCGCTCGAGCGTCTTCGCGTCTTCCGCGACATCTCGGGAGAGCTGTCGTGGCGTGGAGAGATCGCCCTCTTCGCGGTCCTCTGTGCGGGCCTCGTGCCCTGGTCGGCCGGCGTGTTGGCCGCGATGGCTACGTCGTCAAGCGGGCAGCCCGCGTCTCGGGCCCATCCTACCAGCTGTTGCGGAGCTCCCGAAGCCTGAGAAAGACCTCCTTTGGCGAGGGCGAGTCACCGACCTCGGGGAACGACTCGCGGATCCGCGCGATCACGGTCGGGCTGCTGAGCCGGAAGAAGGTGTTGATCTCCTTCTCGACCGCCAGGGTCGTGACCATCGCGCGCGCGGGATCGTGGGTGGCTTCGAGCCGGTCGAGCAGCGCTTTGGCGGCGGCGTTGTCGGGCTCGCGGTCGAGGGTGAACCCGAGGTTGTTGGTGATGTAGTCGTGCCCGGCGTAGATCTGGGTGGTGTCCGGGAGCTCGGCGAGCTGGTTGACGAAGGTGGCGTAGAGCTCTTCCGGGTGGCCCCCCCCGTGGCAATTGCCGGCCCCGGCATTGAAGAGCGTATCCCCACAGAACAGCGCCGGTGTCTCGGTCTTGGAGAGCAGGCAGATGTGGCTCATCGTGTGCCCGGGGGTGTCGAGGGAGAGGAGCTCCACGGTCTTGCCGACCTGCACCACGTCCCCCGCGCTGAGACCCCGGTCCATGCCCTCGATCCGCGGCCCCGCGTTCGCGTGGGCGAGCAGCTTCGCCCCGGTCGCCTGGACCACGGCGGCGTTCCCACCGGTGTGGTCGAAGTGCTCGTGGGTATTGAGAATCTGGGTGATCTCCCAGCCCTTCTCGCCCGCTTTTGCAAGACATTTCTTGTGATCGAGCGGATCGATGGCCAAGGCCTCGCCGGACTCTGGGCAGACGATCAGGTAGTTGAAGTTGCGGTAGTCGTTCCCGGTCCAGATCTGCTCGACGATCATGCCTGCTCCTCGTCCGAGGCGTGGGGCGTCGATCGGGCGGGCGCCCGCCCAAATCGACGTGCGGCGCCTAGGGTACTGTTGCGCCTGCCGGATTCCTACGGGGAGGAGTGCAGATGACGATGCGAGCGGCCCTGGCGGCGCTTGGCGTGTTGATGGCCGCGCCGGCGAGCTCCGGCGACGACGCGGATGCCCGCGCCGCGATCGACGCCTTCTTCGAGCGCTACTACGGCGCGTTCTCCGGTGACGACTGCGAGCGTATCGCCCGCGAGATGGTGCGGGCGCCCGCGGTGATGGCGACTCCCGACGGGGTGCTGACCCTGTCCGATGAAGCCTCGGTCCTCGCCACCTACCAGAAGATCCGGGGCGACCTCGCGGCGGATGGCTACTCCCACAGCGAGCTGCTCGAGAGTCACATCTCGGTGCTGGGCCCGACGACCGCCCTGGTGGCGACGCGTTTCCGCCGGGTGCGGGGAGACGGCAGTGTCATCGTCGAGGCCGGGGCCACCTACACCCTCGTCTACGAGGGCCAGTGGCGCATCGCCTCAGCGATGGTCCACCCGGGCGATCGACTGGTGTCGCTGCGCTGAACCGGCGCTAGGGCGCCCCGGCGGGAGCGAATACCTCGATCTCCTCGTCGAAGCCCCGTGTCGCGTGACGCCCGAGCGAGCGCTGGGGACGCGACCCCGACGCCGCAACCGCCGACGACCAGACGAGGGGCTCGCCCAGGGTACGCCCGAGGTTCAAGAGCCGGTCGAGCAGGTTCACGTCCGGTCCGATCGCGGTGAAGTCGAGGCGCCGCGGCGATCCGACATTGCCGTACGCGATCTCGCCTTCGTGCACCGCGACCCGCAGCGGATCGACGCTGGTCTCGAGACAGCCGTGGGCGGCTGCCAAGGCCCGCTCCACCGCCGGATCCTTCCCCGCCCGTTCCGGAAAGATCGCGAACACGCCGTCGCCGATGAACTTCAGGATCTCGCCTCCCTGGCCCTCGACCTGGGCGTCTACCGCCTCGAAGTAGCGGTTGAGACACGCCACCACCTCCGCGGCGCTGCGGCGCTGGGACATCGCCGTGAAGCCCACGAGGTCTGCGAAGAGGAGCGCGGCGCGGAAGGTCACGAGGTCGCCGCGGCGGACGGTGCCGTTGAGGATCCGCTCGGCGGGATCGCGTCCGACGTACTCGCCGAGCATCGCCGCGCTCATGATCCGCAGCCGTTTGAGCTCGATCACCAGCGCCAAGGGCGCCACCAGGGCGCGGAGCAAGGCGAGGTCCTCTCCGCCGAAGCCCCCGGCCTGTCGTGTCGCCCAGCTCGCCCCCTGGATCGTGCCGTCGGAGAAGCGCAGTGGGGCCATCACGTAGTGGACGTACCCCTCGTGTCGCAGGCTTTCGAAGACCGGAAAGTCCCGGGCGTCGCGGTCGAGGTGGACGTCGAGCCAGTCGTCCACGTGGCGCACGTACTGGAGCGGGCTGTCGCGGTAGTCCCGGGCGGTGTCGCTGTGCACGACACGCCACAGCCGCAGCCCTTCGTCGGGGGTCCAGACCCGGGTGATGCCGACGTAGCGCGGATCGAGGATCGAGAAATGGGCTGTCGCTCGGTCGACCGGCAACCCCTCGCCGCGCAGACGTTCGGCGAGGTCGCGGACGATTTCGCCTACGTCGGCCAGCCGGGACGCCTCGTGGACGATCCAGCGGGAGAGCGCCCCGACTCGGTTGCGCGCCAAGCCGACGCGCCCGCTAGCCGGGAGCCGGTGCGGCGCCGAGCACCGCCGACGCGTCGACGTAGATCAGGTACTCGCTGATGCGCTCGTCCCGCAATCGGAAGACGTTGGCGAAGGGGGCGGTGACCGTGGCGCCGTCGACGAGGTAGTAGCTCACGTCTCCGTGGCAAAACACTGCGTCGTCCTGCGACCAGACGGCGTGGACGACGTGCTCGAGTCGCTCGATCCGGCCCGACATGGCCTCCCAGCCCGCCGCGAAGGAGTCCCGGCCCGTGCCCGCCGGGTAGCTGGCGAAGCGCCAGGTCACGTCCTCGTGGAGGTACGGAAAGAGCGCCGGGACACTTCCGCGATCGAGCGCGGCGAACATCTCGCGGATCCAGCTCTCGCGATCCATCGGCGCCTCCGAGTTTGCTACCCATCCGAGGCCACCCGTTGCTCCGCGCTTCACCGGAGGACCCCACCGTGCCGACGATAGCGGCCCTCGCGGGCATCTCACGCGCGCCCTTTCTCGCGCTCCCGGTCGCCCTGATCGCCACCGCCACCGCCGCGGCGAGCTGTGCGGGTCCCTGGGTGCCGCTCTACGCCGGACTCGCCCTCGTCGGGCTCCTCGCGCTGCACATCGCGGTCGACGCCATCAACGAGGCCCGCGACGCCGAGACCGGCATCGACTATCAGACCCAGCGCACGCCCTTCAGCGGCGGCAGCGGCACGATTCCCGAGGGCGGCCTCAGCGTCCGCTTCGCCTATGTCTGGGGCCTTGCCTTCGCCGCGCTCGGCGCGGGCATCGGGTTGTGGTTCCTGGTCGAGGTGGGCTCCATCATGCTGCCGATTCTCGCCCTCGGGGCGCTCTCGGTCCTCGGCTACACCCACCTGCTGCTCAAGATCGGTGTCGGCGAGATCTTCGCCGGCCTCGGGCTCGGCGCCCTCCCGGTGCTCGGCGCGGCGCTGGTCCACAGCGGGGAGGTGCCCCCGGCCGCCCTCGCCGGGGCGATCCCGGCCTTCTTCATGACCTTCAATCTGCTCCTGTTGAACGAGTTCCCCGACGTCGAGGCCGATCGCGCCGGGGGCCGACAGCACCTGGTGATTCTGTTGGGCGCCCGGGGCGCCGCTCGGGTCTTCTTTGCGGCGGGAATCGGGGTGCCGATCTCCCTGGCGGTGTCGGTCTTCCTCGGGTGGCTGCCGCCGCTGTGTCTCCTGGCGGCGCTGCCGACGCTCCTCCTCGTCCCCGCGCTGCGCTGGTCTCTCGATCGCCCCGAGGAGCACCCGCCGATTCCCGCGATGGGGGGCAACGTGGCCTGGAACCTCTCCACCCACGCCGTCCTCGCGATCACGCTCGTGGTCTCCTGTCATTTTCTCTGAGCCTCCGACGCGCCTGCGCAACCCGGCGACGGGCGAGTGGATCCGCGTCGTCCACTCCACGCCCGAGCTCCTGCGCTTCGAGTTCGCGCTGAACCCGCGTTCGGCGATCCCGGGGACCCACACCCATCCCGCGAGCGAGCAACGCATCGCGGTCTCGGCGGGGGCGCTCCACGTGCGGGTCGGCGGGCGTCACCGGGT
Organism: Myxococcota bacterium; assembly: GCA_028284525.1. GTDB lineage: Bacteria > Myxococcota_A > UBA9160 > UBA9160 > PR03 > JANQRO01. The sequence goes on from JANQRO010000445.1 coordinate 53,411, forward strand.
GATCGGACCCGGCGAGGCGATCGCCGTCGCGCCGGGGACTCCACACTTCCAGTGGAACCCCGGCGACACGGCGGTGGAGGCGCTCGAGGAGTACCGGCCCGCGGGCCGTCTCCACGCGATGTTCGCGACCTTCTTCCGCCTCGCAGACGAGGGCCTGCTCGGACGGAGCGGCCGGGTGGTGTCGCCCCTGCTGGCCGCGGCCTTCTTCGCCGAGTTCCGGGACGAGGTGCGCGCCTCCCCGCGCGTCGCCCAGTGGGCGCTCGACCTGTTGGCGCCCCTGGCGCGTCTCGGCGGTCGCCACCACGCGGTGGGTCGGGCGTTGGCCGGCGCCGGGACCGGCCCGTGAGCGCCGCTGCGAAGCGGCCGCGCAGTCTCGCCGAGATGGGACAGGTGCTCCGGGGCCTCGTCACCCCCGAGGCCAGCGCCCACGGCCGCGCCTTCGCCCTCGAGCCGGAGGACGTCGTCATCTCGCCCTTCTCGAAGTGCGGGACGACCTGGCTCCAACAGATCGTCCACACCCTGCGCACGCGGGGCGATATGGACTTCGACGACATCTCCCGGGTGATCCCGTGGCTCGAGGTCTCCCTGGATCTCGGTCTCGATCTCGGCGCGCCCCAGCGCGGACGTCCGCGGGCCTTCAAGAGCCATCTCTGCTGGCACCAGGTGCCCAAAGGCGGCCGCTACATCGTTTCCTTTCGCGACCCCCGAGACGCCCTGGTCTCGGCCTTCCGCTTTCTCGAGGGTTGGTTCTTCGAGGCGGGCTCGATCGGGATCGACGAGTGGGCCGAGGCGCGCTTCCTGGCCGATCGCCGGCACGGCTACTGGCACCACCTGGCCTCGTGGTGGGAGCGGCGCGACGACCCGGAGGTCCTGCTCCTCTGCTTCGAGGATATGAAGGCCGACCTCCCGGGAGCCATCGAGCGGATCGCACACTTCCTGGGGCTGGCCCTCGACCCGGCCCTCCGCGAGACGGCGCTCCAGCACGCGTCCTTCGCCTTCATGAAGGCGCGGGGCGACCGCTTCGACGACCGCATGCTGCGGGAGCGCAGCGAGCGGGTCTGCGGGCTCCCGCCGGGCAGCGACTCGGCCAAGGTGCGACGCGGACGGGTGGGAGAGCACCGGCACGAGCTGCGCCCCGCGCTGCTCGAGGCCCTCGAGCAGGCGTGGAACGAGGAGATCGCCGCGCCCCTCGGCCTGGGGTCCTACGAGGTGTTGCGCGCGGCGCTCGCCGAACCCCGCTAGCGCACCGGCCGGCGGGGTGGCGCCCGTCTCCCGCCCGGGCACGACGGTCTCTCCCCCCGGTTCCAAGCCCTCGGCCGGCGGTTCTCTCCAGGTCGTCCCTGCCGTCCACGGCGTCGACGGGTTGGGCCATACTCCCGCCATGGACGACGAGCTCCTGCGCACGAACTGCCCCCGCGACTGCTACGACGGCTGCGGCATGCTCGTCCGGCGCCGCGCCGGGCACATCGTGAACGTCCGGGGCGACCCGGATCACCCGATCAGCCGGGGGGCCCTCTGTGCCAAGTGCTCGGTGGCCTACAACGGGGTGTGGCACGACGAGAAGGCGCGTCTGCTGCGACCCCTGCGCCGCGACGGGCCCAAGGGCAGCGGTTCGTTTCGGCCCGTCTCCTGGGAGGAGGCCCTCGGCGAAGCCGCCGAGCGGCTCGGTGCCATCGCGGACCGCCATGGCCCCGCCTCGATCGTCCACACCCACTACTCGGGCACCCTCTCGGTGCTCGCCTACCTCTTCCCGATGCGCTTCTTCCACCGGCTCGGCGCCACCGAGGTCGACCCGGACACGATCTGCAACATGGCCGGCCACGTCGCGTGGGGTCTGCTCTACGGCACCTCGGCGGTGGGCTTCGACCCGCGCACCGCGGCCGACTCGTCGGCGCTGCTGATCTGGGGCGCCAACCCCTCCCACTCCGCACCCCACATGCACGAGCACTGGCTCGACGAGTTCCCGGGGCGCGTGGTGGTGGTCGACCCGATCCGCACCGAGACCGCGCGCAAGGCGGATCTCCATCTGCAGCCACGGCCCGGGAGCGACGCCGCCCTCGCCTTCGCCCTGCTCCACGCCCTCGACGCGCGGGGCGCCTTCGACG
>JANQRO010000450.1 GCA_028284525.1 Myxococcota bacterium
TTGCCAACGCAGGCCTCTGGCCCACCCGGTACGCCCAGTCCGCCCAGGGGCTCGAGATCGCCTTCGCCACCAATGTCCTGGGCCACCACGCGCTCCTCCGCGGCGCGCGGCAACGCGGTCTCCTCGCGCCCGGCGCGCGGGTCGTCGTGGTGACCGGCGACATCTACGTGATGGCGTCCGCGTGCAGCTCCGACTACGTCTACCGCGGCGCCTTGGGCGGCACCCTTGCCTACTGCCGCAGCAAGCTCGGGAATCTCTGGCTCGCCTTCGAGCTGGCCCGCCGCGACCCGTCGCTCTGTGTCTCGGCGGTGCACCCCGGGGTGGTCGCGTCCGAGCTCGGCGCAAAGACGGCTGGGATGGCCGGCGCGATCCGTCGCGCCCTCATGCTCCCCCTCGACGCGGGCGCCCAGACCCCCCTCTGGTGTGCGACCCAGCCGGAGGTGCGGAGCGGGGCCTACTACCACAACACCCTGGGACGACTGGAGCTCCGGGATCGCGACGCCGCCGCCAACGCACGGGCTGCGGGCGCGCTCTGGGAGCGCCTCGACCGCCTGAGCGACTCCCGTGGCTCCTGATCCCTAGGTCGCCCTCGCCCAACCCGCCCGTGCTGCCCAGACGGGCTTGCCTCGGTGCCCGCCTAGCAGCCCGCGTCCGGGTTCGGCTCGCTCACCGGGCCCCAGAACTCGACTTTGATGCCGTCGGGGTCGAGGAAGAACACGATCCCGATGTCCCCGGCGTTGGTGCCACCGCCGATCGGTCCCAATTGCTCGAACCCGAGCCGGTTCATTTCCTCGACGACCGCAGTGAGGTCGTCCACGTAGAACGCAATCCGGTCGATGCCGAGGTGGTTCACCGGGGGCGGATAGGGCGGCTCGTCGTCAAAGGGGAACTTCCACTGGCGCAACTGCAAGGTCGCTTCGGGGTCACCCACGGCCGGGGGAAGGGCCGGATCGGGTCCCGGAAGACTGAGGTCCAAGCCCTTGAAGCTGATCCACCACTTGAACCCGTGAGCTCTCGCGAAGGGACCCCAGCCCACCTGGGAGCCGGGCGCCTCCTCGGTGAACCCGAGCATCCGATAGAACTCCACCGATCGCTCCAGGTCCGCCACGTTCATGTTCGTGTTGACCAGCTTCACCAGGTTCGGCGCGCCGGGATTCGGCGGGACGCCGGCCGCGTCTTCGATCAGCTTCAAGAACGCCCCGTCCTGGTCCTTCAGGAACACGAACCGCTCACCGTTGCGCGCCGTAGTCGGCCTGGAGACGAACTCGATCCCCTCCCCCTTCAGGAAAGCGTATGCGCCGTCGAGATCGCTGGTCGAGTACGTGGAATAGGCCATCCCAATGTGGTTCAGACGCTCATAGGGAGGCTCGTCGCGAAACGACTCCTCTCTGAACTGCACGGTGTCGACCCAAGGCGGAAAGCCGTTGAAGCTCGTCAGCGCGACAAAGATCAGGTAGTCGTCTTCGAACCCCAGCGACCGCGCGAAGGTCCTGCATTGCTCCGGCCCAGCCGGGAAGATCTCGCCGAGGAGACCCAGCTTGGTGTAGAAGACGCGTTGGGTCTCCATATCGCTCGTGTTGAGCCCGAAATACACCTTGGCTCGGACCTCGAAATTGGCCACGGTGTGCTGGACGACGCGGACTCCGAGCCTCCCGCGTGGCCTGCCGCGAACGCTCACCTCGATCGTGTTCTCGTCCTCGAGCTGCACCGGGATGACGATCTCACCGTACCCGCGGAAGTCTCGACGGTCGACCACGGAGACGCCGTTGATCTCGATCCGCGCGTTGACGATGCCTTTGTCCTGGAGAATCAGCTCCGCGGGACCGGCGATCGCCTTGAACGTAGCCGAGTGATTCGTCGGTTTGCCTCGCTCGCGCTTGTAGGTCTCCGGTCCGAAGCGAGTCAGGTATCCCTCGCCCGCCGTGGCGGCAGATGCAAAGGCGATCGCGCTCACACAGATCATCGCAGCGGCTACAGGGCTCTTCACGGGTGTCCTCACTGTGCGTGTCGTGGGCCTCGACGTAGTCGTAGCGTCGGGGAGTAGATCCTCGAGAGCGCTCGTCGTGCCCAGCTCTTCTCAGGTGTCGACCGGTTGCCCCATCCGGGGTGGCTTCGAGGTCAGGGTGAGTGCCGGGTTGTCGGCAAGCAAGCGAAATCTGCCCTCTGCCGCTTGAAGCACAGTGTGTCTCGACCCATCGTCTCGCAGCTTCCGACGCGAACTGCTTGCCGCGCTTCGCACCGGCGCCGTGTTCGGGTGCGAAGCTGACTGTTCGGAGAATCGGTCGAGCTCGGCACAATGCCGATCGTCGTGGTGGGTCTCGCCGTCTCGCCGTCTGGCGCCCCGCCCAGGTCTCGCCCCTCCCGCACTACAATCGCGTCCCCGATGGCTCGCCCGGCCGGGTTGCAGAGACCCGCCGGGCGTCGACCCCAAGCGACCGGAGGCCGCGGTGAGTATCGAAGACCGACTGCGTGCGTTGGAAGATCGCGCCGAGATCCATCAGCTCATCGCCGAGTACGGGCGGGTGCTCGACGACCGCGATTTCGAAGCGGTGGGCGCGCTCTACACCGAGGACGCCGTCTTCGACACGACGGCGGGTCGCATGATCGGCCGCCAGGGCGTAATCGACTACTACCGGGAACGGGTCACTCCGTTTGGCCCCACCTACCACTACCCCCACAGCATCGAGCTCCGCATCTCCGATGCGCGACACGCCACGGGCATCGTCGCCGCCCACGCGGAGCTCGCCATCGACGGCGAGACCGTGTGGATCGGCCTCCGCTACCATGACACCTACCGTCGCGACGACCGCTGGCGCTTCTTCGAGCGCCAGGTCCGGCTGCTCTACGTCTCGAAGCTCTCGGAGCTTCCCTCGGTGATGGCACAGACCCTTCGAGTCCGGTGGCCAGGCACCGAGCCCCAGCGGGCGGCGCTCGGGCCGGACGTGTCCGAGCGCGGGTAGGGCCCGTGGACCATCCCTCGCAAGGAGAGGCTCTCTTGGACGTGATGAAACTCCTCCTCCTGCCCACCGCGCTCGCCGCGGCCTGCCAACCCGCGAGCGACGCCGAATGGGGCTACGCGGGGACGGCGGGACCGCAACACTGGGCAGAGCTGAGCCCCGCGTACGCGCTCTGCCGCGAGGGACGGGAGCAGTCGCCCGTCGACCTCGCGAGGACGGACGCCGTCGCGGGGCCGCGCATCGAGCGGCGGATCGGGAGCACCGTGCTCAGCCTGGAAGAGCGCGCCAGTGTGATGGACCTCGTGGACAACGGACACACGATCCAGATCACGAACGATGCGGCGCTCAGCATGGACATCGGAGGAGAGCACTTCGAGTTCGTCCAGGCCCATTTCCACGCCCCGAGCGAACACACCCTCGACGGGAAGCGCTTCCCCCTCGAGGCCCATTTCGTCCATCAATCTGCGGCCGGCCGGCTCGCCGTGGCCGCCATCCTGTTGGAAGAAGGCGCGCACAACGCCGCGCTCGACCCCATCATCGGCCACCTGCCCTCCGCGACCGGCGAGCGGCGACACCTCGAGGATCTCGAGCTCGACATGGATGCGGTACAACCACTCCCCGAGCGCTACTTCCGCTACGCGGGCTCGCTCACGACCCCTCCCTGCACCGAGGGGGTCAAGTGGGTCGTCGCCGCGCAGCCGCGCTCGCTGTCGGCCGAGCAGCTGGCGGCCTTCCGCTCCCGACTCCACCACAACAGCAGACCGATCCAGCCCCTCCTCGGCCGCGAGATCGGGTTCGTGGCATCGCAGTGAGGGCGAGGGGATCCACAGGGGCCCCTTCCCCACCGCGCGGTCACCCAACGGATCCTCCCTGGAGGCGGGACAGTGGGGGGTGGCGGCTGGGGCAGCGCTTTCGCCGCGCGCTGCGTGAGGTCCCTCCGACATTCGCTCCACCCGGGTGTGGCCGACTGTCACACCCTCCCCGCCCTTCGCACCGTGCCGGGCGGGTCGCGGTGGCACGCAATTTGCGCCCGCGTCCCTTGGAGGGAGCGCCGATTCTGGAGGACGCCGTCGCATGAAGTGGCGATCTCGACGGGTGGTGCGGCTCCGCAAAGGACTCGATCTCGAGATCCCCGGACGCCCGGACGCCATCGCGATCCAGACCGAGCGCCCGCTCTCCGTCGGTGTGCTGTCCAGCGATTTCCCGGGTCTCGCGCTCGAGCCGGAGATTTCGGTCGGACAGCGGCTGCGGATCGGCGAGACCCTGTTCTCGGATCGCCACGTCCCATCGATCCGGATCCCCACCCCGGCGGCGGGCACCGTCGTCGCGGTGCGCCGCGACGACCCGCGCGGCGCGTGTGTGCAGATCGAGGTCGGCCCCGAACGCTTCGTCGAGACCCCCCGTGTCACGCCCGATGCGATGCGAGAAGGAGGCGCCTCGCTCGTCACCGAGCGCCTGCTCGACACCGGAGACTGGTGTGCGCTCCGGGAGCGCCCAGGCGGCCGCGTGGCGTCGCCGGGCCGCGATCCAGCGGGCATCTTCGTCCGCGCGATGGATTCGAACCCGCTCGCGGTCGATCCGGAGCGCGTCCTCGCCGACCGTCTGGACGACTTTCGCACCGGTCTCGACGCGCTCACCCACCTCACCTCGGGCCGCGTGCTCGTGTGCCACCGACCGGGGTCGATCGCCGCGGTCGAAGACATCGACGGCGTCGAGTCGTGGGCCTTCGAAGGCCCCCACCCGGCGGGCCTCGTCGGCACCCATATCCATCACCTGTTGCCGGCCTCCCCCACACGCACCGTGTGGTACATCGGCTACCAGGATGTCCTCGCGATCGGCCACGCCTTCCGGCTCGGACGCCACGACCCGTATCGCGTCGTCTCGATCGGGGGCCCCGGTGTCGATCGGCCCCGTGTGGTCCGCACCTCGATCGGCGCGGACGCGATGGCGCTGGTTCCTCCATCCTCGACAGCGACACCGTGCCGCGTCATCTCGGGATCGGTGCTCGGCGGCCGGGTCGTGACCACCCCCAGCGCCTTCCTGGGCCGCTACCACGAGCAGCTGGTCGCGCTGCCGGAACACGCGCCCGGTCGGAACGCTGCGTCCGCGGAGGATCGCCGCGGGTCGCGAATCCGCACGAGAGCGTGGACGGCAGAACTCCACGGCACCCCGCGGCCCTATTTCCCCCTCGACCTCTTCGAGCGTCTCGTACCCCTCCGTCTTCCCGTGGGCGCCTTGCTGCGCGCGCTCGCGGCGGGGGACGCCCGCAGCGCGGTGGCCCTCGGAGCGATGGAGCTCGAAGAAGAAGATCTTGCGCTCTGCTCCTACGCGTGCCCGTCGAAGATCGACTACGGGCCGCAACTCCGCGGCGTGCTCGACGCCTACCACGGCGAGAGCCCATGACGAGCGTTGCGACGAGCGAGCCCACGGGACAGCGGGTGATCCGCGACGCGACGGCGGTAGCGCCCCACGTGCGGAGCCACCGGAACACGCACCGCGTGTTGCAACACGCCGCCCTCGCGACGATTCCGTGCCTCGTCTTCGCGCTCTACAACACCGGCCGCCAGATCCACCTCGCATCCGCCGACGCGCCACACACCGGCTGGCGCGCCGACCTCGCGCGGGGAGCGGGGCTGGGCGAAGCGGCGAGTAGCGTCGTCGACTGTGTCGGACTCGGTCTTCTCTACGTCGTCCCGTTGCTCCTCGCGGTGGCGGGCGCGTGCGGCCTCACCGAATGGTGTTTCGCCAGGGCGCGCGGGCGGCCGCGCGACGGGTCGGCGTTGCCCCTCGTCTCGCTGTTGTTCCTGCTGGCGCTTCCCGCGGGCATCCCGGCGTGGCAAGCCGCCCTCGCGTCGGCAGCCGGGGTCGCCTTCGGCAAGGAGATCTTTGGCGGCACCGGTCGGGGCTTCGTCCATCCGGTGGTCGTGGGCCTCGTGGTGCTCTACTTCGCCTATCCGGCGTCGCTCAGCGGGAACGCAGCCTGGGTACCGGGTGCCGCGGTCACCGCTCCGCTCGCCGTCGCGACGCAATCGGGAATCGAGGGTCTCCGCGCCGACGGCTGGACCTGGGGAGCCCTCGCTCTGGGCGCCGCGCCCGACGCGCTGGGCGCCGCGTCGCCCCTCGCCGTCGCG
>JANQRO010000452.1 GCA_028284525.1 Myxococcota bacterium
CCCCCGGACGGCGGGCGCTCGTGTTCGGCCCCAACCGGGTCCAGTTGGCGTATCGTTGGGAGCACCTCACGAGGATCGCTATGAACCGGACCGACGAGCCCGCGCAACCGCGAAGCCCCCGACGACAGCCCCCGGGATCGACCCATGCGTAGCGCGCGCGACGCCTCGCTCCTGCTCGTCGGGAGCGTCCCCCTCGACAGCGCCGATGCGGTGTTTCGACGCTGTGGCGAGACCCTCGGCCCCCACCTCGCGGCGCTGCCCGACGGCGAGGTGGGCGACCGCTCGATCTGGGTGGTGTGTCAGGCCTACCGGGTCTTCCACGAGCACCCCGACCTCGAGACGGTGGCGCGGCCGAGCGACCCGGATCCCGACAAGGCCTGGATCCCGAAAGGTTTCTCCGAGGGAATCTGGAGCTTTCGCACCCGGCCCGGCGTGGACCGCGTCGACTTCGACGACCTCCGCTACGCCAGCTGGGCCCGCGACTCGTACGAGGAATTCCTCCGACTGCGCGACGCGGGCGAGATTTCCGAGGACCTCCGCTTCCAGGTGAGCCTGCCGACGCCGGCGGGGGGGCTGTCCTTCTTCTTTCACGATCCGGGCGAGCTGCGTCGCCACCTCCCGCCCTACGAGGACGCGATGCTGCGCGAGGTGGAGCGCATCGCGTCGGCGATCCCCGCCGAGGATCTCGCGATCCAGTGGGACGTCTGCTGGGAGGTGCTCGAGATCGACGGCGCCCCCCTCCCGTGGGCGCTCCCGGATCCCTGGGAGCGCTACCTGGATTCCCTTCCGCGTCTCAACGGCGCGGTGCCCGAGGGCGCGCTGCTCGGTCACCACCTCTGCTACGCCGACCTCGGGCATCAGCACTACATCGAGCCGACCGATCTCGCGACCTGTGTGCGGATGGCCAACGCCACGGTGGCGGCCTCTCCCCGGTCGGTCGACTGGATCCACATGCCGGTGCCCCGCGACCGCGACGACGACGCCTTCTTCGCTCCCCTCGGCGACCTGGACGTCGGGGACACGCGGATCTTTCTCGGCCTGATCCACCACGGCGACGGGGAGGCCGGCAGCCGCCGCCGCCTGGAGGTCGCGAAGCGTCACCTGGACGGGTTCGGGCTCGCCACCGAGTGTGGCTTCGGGCGCCGCGCACCCGAGACCCTCGACGCGCTCCTCGACCTCCACCTCACCCTGGTGCGCTGAGCCACGCCCCCGAAGACCTCCCCCGCCCAGCGCACTCGAGGAGACCGCCATGGCCCCCCGCCGTTCTGTCGACGCCCCGTCCGAGCGCCCGCAGGTGCTGATCGTGGGCGCGGGCCCGACCGGACTCGTCGCGGCGATCGAGCTGCGCCGACGCGGCATCGAGTGCCGACTGATCGAACGCCGCAGCGGCCCCACCGACACCTCCCGCGCCATCACGATCCACGCCCGGACGATGGAGATCCTCGACGACATGGGGATCGCCGAGCGCTTCCTCCACGCGGGCGTGCACAACGAGGGCTACCGCTTCCACTTCCGCGGGAGCGACCTCGAGCCCCGCCTCGACTACACGCGACTCCCCACACGCTTTCCCTTCGTGTGCATGTTCAACCAGAACGAGACCGAGAAGATCCTACGCGACCACCTCGAGCGCGATCTCGGTCTGGCCATCGAGTGGGAGACCGAGCTCACCGACATCGCCGAGGAGGCAGGGGGGGCGCTGCGCGCGACGCTGCGTGTCGGGGGTGCGGGGGGCCGCGAGGAGAGCGTCTCGCCCGAATGGACGCTCGCGTGCGACGGCCTCCACAGCCCGACCCGCGAGGCCCTCGGCATCAAGTACGAGGGGATGGAGTACGAGGGGCTCGTCATGCAGATGATGGACTGCGAGCTCCGGAACTTCGACGGTGCCGATACGCTGCTCCACTACTTCATCTCGCAGGACACCTTCTTGATGATCGGCCGCCTCGAAGGCCCCAACCACCGGGTGCTGGTCTCGAGCCAGGGCGACGTCGACGAGATCGCGAAGAGCGACCTCATCACCCCGATCGTGTCCGCCGACCTTCCGGAGGTCGAGCTCGGCGAGCCGGTGTGGAAGACGACCTGGGAGATCTGGATCCGCAAGGCGGAGCGCTACCGGCAGGGGCGCGTGTTCCTGTGTGGCGAAGCCGGACACATCCACTCGGTGGCCGGGGGACAGGGCTGGAACGTCTCGATGCAGGACGCCTACAACCTGGTGTGGAAGCTGGCCCTCGTGATCGAGGGCCGCGCCCACGAATCGCTCCTCGACAGCTACGAGGCCGAACGCGAGCCGGTCTCCCAACAGGTGATCGAGGGAAGCTCGGCGATCCACGAGATCATCATGTCCCACGGCCATGGGCTCGAAGACCGGATGGCCCTCACCCAGACCGAAGGTTGGAACGATCAGGCGGTCGCCCGGATCTCGGGGCTCAGCTACAACTACCGCGGCATCGCCACGCTCCCGCCCGGCTGCAACACCGACGCCGTCCCCGCGATCGGCGACCGTGTCCCCGACGTCGAGATCTCCCCGCACCTTCGGCTGCACCATCTCCTGGCCCACACGCGCCACACCCTGTTGATCGTCCTCGACACGGTCGACCCGGCGCCGCTCGATGACGCGCGGGCGCTGTGCGACGACCTCCTGGCCCGTTATCCGGCCACCTTGCGCGCCGAGCTCATCGCGCCGCGCGTGCCGCACCCCTGGCCGGGCATCCTCCCGATCGGCGACCCGGATGGCCGTGTGGCCTCGACCCTCGACACGCTCCCCGGCGGCGAGCTCATCCTCGTCCGTCCGGATGGCTACATCGGCTGTCGCGCCGCCCTCGGGGCGGGCGCGAGCCTGGCGAAACACCTCGAGAGCTATCTGATCGCGGACTGAAACGGAGACGGGGGCGCGTCGACGGAGGCCGACGACGGGTCCCGGGGGCACAGCGTGATCGATGTCGGTGTCGACGTAGGCGGAACCTTTACCGACTTCACGTTCTTCGATCGGGAGAGCGGGGAGCACTGGGTGAGGAAGGTGCCGTCGACACCGTCGGACGTCTCCGCGGCGGTGCTGGCGGGGCTGCAGGACGTCGATCTCGCGCGGGTCGGGAACATCCTCCACGGCACCACGGTGGCCCTCAACGCGGTGATCCAACGCGCCGGGGCGCGGATGGCCTTGCTCACCACCGCGGGCTTTCGCGACCACATCGAGATCGGCGACACGCTGCGCTACACGGGCGGCCTCTACGACCACCGCTGGGTGCGTACGCCCCCGTATCCGGTCCCGCGCGCGCGTCGCTTCGAGGTGGACGAGCGCACCGCGGGCGACGGCGCGCTGGTGCGCGCCGTGCGCGAAAAAGAGGTCCTGGCCCTCGCCGAGGAGCTCGCGGCCCTCGACGTCGAGGCCGTCGCC
>JANQRO010000453.1 GCA_028284525.1 Myxococcota bacterium
GGGCGCGCCACTCCCACTTGCCGCGCGAGAGCAGGAGCGCGGCGACGCCGGCGCCGCCGAAGCCGAGCTCCAGCGCGGTGCCCGCCGTGGCCCGGTGGATCTCCGAGGGGCGCGTGCGGGGCGAGGCCTTCCCGGTGCGCGCCACCGCCGTCATGATCTCGACGCCGCGACGCACCCGGCGGTAGGCGAGACGCCCGCGCTCGCCCTCGTGACCCACCACGCGGGCGATCGTCGCCATGACGCCGATCGTCAGGGCGGCGGCCTGCAAGGTGGTCGGGGCGGTGGGGTGCTCGGCGGTGAGGCAGAAGCTCGCGGCGAAGAACGGCGCGAGCCACAGCCACCAGCTCGGCTGGGTGAGCCCCACCCACATGATCCCGGCCGCGTACCACAGGACGATCTCCCAGACCGGCGGCGCGCCGCCGAGCACCGAGAGCGCCCACAGGTTCAGCGCGGCCAGGGTCGGCGCCGCGAGGCCCCAGCGCCGGAGGTGTCGCGGCCACTGGCGTCGCAGCAGCATCGCGAGTCCGACCGCGCAGCTCGCGGCTGCCAGGAGCCGGGCGGCTCCGTCGTCACCGGTCTTCAACACCGCGACGGCACCGGGAAACAGGAAGAACAGCCCCGCGCTCCGCCACCCCACAGCGGAGGCGCGGCTCGAAGCAGAGGGGTTGCGGGGCGTGGGCGTCACGGGCGCGGTCCTTGTGTTCCGTTGCGGCCGTCGTCGCAGCGACTTGAGCATTCGGATAAGGATTTCGGGGAGTTAGAGCAGAAGAAACACCTTGTTTCGGAGCTCTCCCCGAGCCTCGTGTCCGCGCTGTCCGGAGCCCGAGGAAGAGGGGAGAGCCCCGCACTCCAGCGCTGCCCTCGCGCCACGGCGCGGCTCCGCCGCGGGGGCCGGGCTAGCGTGCGCCGATCCGCGCCGGGCGCCCCGCGCCCCAGATCGCGAGGCAGTGATGATCGACGCTCACGAGACCTTCGACGGCACCTGGCCCTTCGCCCCGCACTTCTACGAGGAGGGCGGATTTCGCATGCACTACGCGGACGAGAATCCGCAGGGGGGCCCCGAGACCTTTCTCTGTGTCCACGGCGAGCCGACCTGGGGGTACTTGTACCGCCACATCATCCCCAGGCTCGCCCGCCACGGTCGCGTCGTGGTGCCCGACCACATGGGCTTTGGCAAGAGCGAGACACCCGCGGGGCGGCGCTACACGATCGAGGAGCACTACGAGAACCTCGAGCGACTCGTGCTCGCACTCGACCTGCGCGACCTCACCCTGGTCCTCCAGGACTGGGGAGGTCCGATCGGGGGGAGCCTCGCCTACCGCCACCCCGACCGGGTGCGTCGCCTGTGCGTGATGGACGCCCTGGTCGGCGGTCGCCCCCCCAAAGGAGCGACGTCGATCCGCAGCTCCCCGTGGTTCCGGTGGGTGAACGGGCCGGCGTTCCGCCCCACGGTGTCGCACCTCGGATCCAACATTCTCTCGGTGATGAAACGCATCGGCTTCGAACGCGCCGCCCACGTCGACGAGACCTGGATTCGCGCCTACGCCACACCCTTTCCCACGCCGGAGGAGTGCGTCGCGGCGATCCGCTTTCCCGAGTGCATCGCCGACGACGAGACCGTGGCGTTCCTGAGCCGCGTCCGGACTCCCGACGCGGTGGCCGCGGTGCGCGCCAAGCCCGCGATGTACGTTCACGGAGAGGCCGATCGCGCGCTCCCCATGGACTGGGTGGTGGGAGCCTTTCGCGATCTGTGGCCGGATGGGCCGGTCGTCACGCTTCCGGGGGTGGGGCACTTCCTCCAGGAGGACGCCCCGGAGACGGTCTCCGCATTGATCGAGCAGTTCGTGCAGGTGAGCCGCTGAGCGCCGATCCGCTGGGCGATCCGCGAGGGAGGAGGAGGAGCTCCCCTACCTCGACCGCCCGGATCACGTGATGGCGGAGCCGATGTTCGCGTGCGCGGCGAGCCTGGCCGTCTACCAGGTGCTCCGCGAGCGCGGGGTCGACGCACACACCTGGGGGGCCGCGACCTACTCCCTCCCCGCGGTGGCCGGCGACCCGGAGGAGGGCGAGCGATGGCGCGCCGACGTCGCCGCCTCCCAACGCGACGCCGCGCCCGACGAGTTCGTCTTCGAGCTCGTCACATCCGAGGGCGGCCTGGGCTACGGCACGAACATCCGCTCGTGCGCGATCTGCCACCTCTTCGGACGACACGACGCCATGGACCTGGTGCCCTACATGTGCGCCTTCGACGACGTCGTGAGCCGCGCCAGCGGCACCGGGCTGCGACGCACCGGCACCATCGCGTTGGGGGCGACGCACTGTGACTTCCGCTTCCAGCCGGGAGGAGAGGCACTCACCCTGGCCGAGCAGTTCCCCGATCGGATCCGCGTTCGCGGCGAGTGACCCACGATCCGCGTTCGCAACGAAGGATCGCGGTCCGCGTCAGCGACGAGAGAAGGCCGTCCGCGCGGCGCCGATCCGCTCGGCCGCGAACGCTGCGATCTGGTCGTAGCCGTACGCGGACGGGTGACACAGGTCGTCTCCCTCGGGCTCCTCGAGGTTGAAGCGCGCCCAGTCGACCGTCGCGCTGCCGAGATCGCCGGTCACCAGCCCCGGCAGCGCGGCGAGTCGGACCCGGGTTTCGGACGCCTCGAGAAAGAGCGCGGCGCTGGTCGTGTCGAGGCGGTTTCGCGGGACGAAGAGCGCCACCGCCGCGACCTCCTGCGCGCGGGCGACCGTCGCGAAGCGCTCGAGGAGGCGGAGCAACGGCTCGGTGAAGGCGGGGTGACGGTAGACCCCGACGTACTCGGGTCGCCCCCAGATCCGTGTCCGTTTCGGAAGCTTGCGAAACGCGAAGTACGGCGCGCGCAGCGCCGACACGAGGGACACGCTGTAGGGAAAGCGGTGGCGGGGCTTGGCCCAAAAGTCGACGTCGAAGCGGGTTGCCGCATGGCGCCGCGCGCTCGCCACGCTCTCGAAGGTGGCCGCGGGCGGGTGGGGAGCGAGTCGCCCCACCTCCATGAAGGGCTTGAAGCTCAGCGGGTCGCTCTTGTCGTAGAGCACCGCGCGGTAGGAGTTGCGCATGCGAAAGACGTTCTCGTACATGATCGCGAGGACGGCGACCCGCGCCTCGGGATAACGCGGGAGCTCGCGTTCGAGTCGCAGAAGGGCCTGGGTCGGGCCGTAGCCGCCGACGCCCAGGTTGGCGACGTCCGCCCCGAGTCGCTCGGCGAGGCGGGCCGGGTAGGACTCCCCGCCCACGACCTCGTCACCCCGGGTGTAGGAGTCGCCCACGGCGACCACGCCGACGCCGCCGCGGCGATAGCCGGGATAGGTGCGCGCACCCCAGTCGTCGGTGTCGTACTCGATGGGTGTCCCCAGACAGTTCGGCTCGGTGGTGACGCTCGGGCTCCGCGGGACCCAGCCGAGGACGGGATCGATCGCGGCGCGGCGCGCCGCCAGGTGCGCGGCGTCGAGACGCGGCAACACGGCGTCGCGGTGGTCGTAGAGATCGGCGGCGAGGAACCCGCTCGCGAACGCCACCAGCTCGAGGACACCGACCCCGAGCAGCAGGAGGACCCCGGCAAAGCGCGCGCTGCGACCGCGGGTGGTGCTGGCGGAATCCCCGGCGGCCATCGTCCCAGGGTAGCGGTGTGGGGCGACGGCGCGGCGGCGCTACGCCTCGCCGCGCCTGGCGTCGAGGGCGCGGCCGACATCGGCGATCAATCCCTGCAGGATCACGAAGGCATCGTCGGCGTTGACTTTTTCGCGGATCAACAGCTCGTAGGCCTCGGACTGGACGTCGCGCAAGCGGGTCTGCAGGGCGGCGATCTCGGCGTCGCCCCTCGCGCTCGGGAGCTCGTCCCGCACGCCCAGGACGAGCGCGTAGTAGCCGTCGAGTCGGTCCTTGCGGTGTTGGGCCCGCGAACGCCGCAGCGCCACGCCGCCCGTCACGAGGGCGATCAGCCCCGACAGGTTCAGGCCGATGACTTCCGCGTAGCGCTCGACGAAGGAGGGCTCGGTGCGCGAGAGGTAGCGGCGGGTCCCGCCGTGGAGCGGAAGACGCTGCGCCTCGAGGGCCTCGGGATCGACGAAGCGGCGGTCGGCCAGGGGGCTGATCTCCCGCAGCTCGGTGTTGTGCTCGGAGACGACCCGCGCGACGTCGTAGATCCGGTCCTCTTCGACGTCGTTGCGCGCGACGAGAAGCGCCGGAAGCGCGAGGGTCCGCACCGGGCCAGCCGCGAGCTCGGGGTACAGACCGCCCGGGAGCACGAAGGCGCGCAGGGAGGGATGGGTCAGGAGCAACGCGTCCACCGCGCCGCCGTGGGCCTCCCCAAAGCTGAAGAGTCGGTAGCCGCGGAGACCCATCAGACTCGTGTCCGAGAGCACGCCGCCGACGGTGAAGAAGACGTCGACCCCGTCGTAGGGGTGCTCGATCAGCTGGAAGGCCTCGGGGTCGATGCGTTGCTGGCGTGTGACCCAGCGCAGGAGTCGCCGCGCCGCGTCGCCTTCCGGGCCCGCATACACCCGCGCTCCCGTGAGTACGGCTCGCAGCGAGGTCGCGGGTTCCTCTCGGCGGTAGAGCACGTGCAGCACACCGAGGTAGAGCGGCGCCACCGCCGAGACGTGGTCCCCCAACGGGACGCTGTTGTCGACGATCGCGAGCTCGGCGGCACCGCGTCGCAGGCTCTCCAGCGGTGGGTGCGAGCCGGCGCCGCTCGCGAGGACCACCTCGAGGTCTGCCTCGGCGCGCAGCAGCCGAACGACCCGCGTGCCCATCCGGGGCGCCGGCTCGTCCGGAGAGACGGCGAGGCGCAGCGGCTGCGGCTCGCCGCACGCGGTGGCTGCGATGACGACGAGAGCGGCAACGAGCGCTCGGATCGGCGCCACACGTCCGTGTCTCACGCCGCCGGGCTCAGGGGCGTCGTCCCTCGCGGTAGTGGGCATCCGCGCGCTCGCGGTTGCCCTTCGGGTCCCGGTTCCAGAGCGAGCGGCCGTTCGTGAATACGGTGGTCTCGAACAGGACGAGTTCCCCGTCTTCGATTTGGAAGTTGTCGTAGTCCGGGCAGGTGTAGGACCCGAGGGCCATCGCCATGGCACACCAGCCCGCGTAGCGGGGGAGGTAGCGCTCGGGGTTCGCGATGAACGCCTCGCGGTTCGCGGCGTTGGCAAAGCGGTACCCGATGCCGGCGTGATCGACGGTGTAGGCATCGCGGCCGGGGGTCGGCGCACCGCCGTGGTAGCTCACCGGGTCCATGCCGCCGAGGCCGAAATCGCCACGCAGGCAGCGGCGGACATCGTGGGTGGGGGAGGGTCCCTCAGCTGGCGCGGGGACGGCGTGCGCGAAGACGAGGCCGGACACCAGGGCGGCGAAGAGACGCATGCCCCTTCGATGCCCGGGGCTCCGGGGCGTTTCGCCGGGTCGCGACGCGGGCGCCGCAGGGGCTCAGGCGGTGGCGTGCTCGGGCGTCGCGAGGTCGCGGAAGCGGATGAGTTCGCCGCGCTCCTCGTCCCAGAGGGCGAGGGTCAGCGCGCGGAGGCTCCCCACGAGGCTCAGGGGCGGAACACGCTGGAGCAGTGCGCTCTCGTCGTGACAGCGCTGCAAGTGATAGTTCGGGATGTGCGGGCCCAGGTGGTGCACGTGGTGGAGCCCGATGCTGGCGGTGAACCACTGGAGCACCCGCGGGAGCTTGTAGTAGGAGGTGCCCTCGAGGGCGGCGCGGAAGTAGTCCCATTCGTCGGAGTGGGCGAAGTAGGTGCCTTCGAACGCGTGCTGGACGTAGAAGAGCCAGAAGCCGCAGACGCTCGCGATCGCGAACACCGGGACCATCACCAGCGCGAACTCCGCCGGGCCCAACACCACGGCGGCGCCGAGGTAGAGCCCCGCGATCGCCAGATTGGTGCCGATCACGCTGCGCCGCTCCACCGGGCGCACGCTGCTCCCGCCGTAGGCGAAGCGGTTGAGCAACAGGAAGTAGAAGAGCGGGCCGAGCCCGAAGAGCAGCACCGGATGGCGGAACAGGCGGTACCCGAAGCGACGCCACGGCGAGGCATCCCGATATTCGCGCACGGTCCAGGTGAAGACACAGTGGAAGCCGCGCCGGTCGAGCTTGCCGAGGTGGGCGTGGTGGAGATTGTGTTGGCGCCGCCACTGGCGGTAGGGGATGAAGGTCAGGAGCGAACACAGCGTGCCGAGGACGTCGTTGGCACGCGCCGAGCCGAACAGCGAGTGGTGCCCGCAGTCGTGCTGGAGAACGAAGATCCGCACCAGGAGGCCCGCCGCCAGCGGCGCGAGCAGCGTCGCCAGCCAGGGGCGGCCGGGCAGGGCGACGAACATGCCCGCCACGCACGCGAAGAAGGGGGAGAAGGTGTTGGCCACCTGCCAGAGGCTACGGCGGAGGTCGGGACGGCCGTAGCGCGACGTGAACTCGGCGATCGCCGGCGCCATCGCGGGGCGTGTCATGGTTCCTCCGCGTCGTCGCGATTCTATCCGACCGGGGGGCGGCTTCCAGCGGGCTATGGCAAGATCGATTGCCCCTTCGGGGGCCACTCGCCCGCACACCAGAGAGCAACGATGCGCCAAGCAGTCCTGGCCCTGTTTCTCGCGACGTGTCTCTGTGGAGAGGTGGTCCACGCCCAGTCCTTGCAGACGGTCGACGAGATCCGCGCCTGCGCCGAGAGGAACCTGCCCGAGCGCACGCTGCGCCAGAGTGTCGAGATCGAGTCGGAAGACCGGGTGGGCGGGCGACGCAACCTCGAGGCCCGGGTCCACTGGAAGCGTTTCGAGAGCGGGCCGCGGGTGATGATCCGGGTCGACGCCCCCCCGGAGGTGCGCGGCGCCTCCTATCTCGCGATCCAAGGCGAGGACGGGGGGGAGGAGCAGATCTTCATGTTCCTCCCGGCCATCGGGCAGGTCCGTCGGGTGACCGCCAACACGGCGGCCGAGTCGCTCTGGGACACCGATTTCAGCTACGAGGACATGAAGTACCTCCAGGGCGTGCAGCGGCGCGGCGGGGGGGAGCGGCTCGACGACGACGAGGTCGAGGGGCGCGCCGTCTACGTCCTGCAGACCCGCGCCGAGAGCGACGACCCCGATGCGATCTACGAGCGCGTCGTGACCTTTGTCGACCAGCAGACCTGTGTCTCCTTGCGCACCGATTTCTACGAGCGCGGTGACACCGTTCGCAAGCGGCTCCTCGCGACGATCGCCACCCTGGAGGCGGACGACGATCGGTGGCGGGTCGGCGAATACGCCATGAACGACCTCAAGAACGAGACCCGCACCTGGCTGCGGGTCACCGGCGGGGAGCTCGACATCGACCTTCCCGAACGTCTCTTCACGCGCTCCGGGCTCGGACGCGGCCGCTAGGCGCGGGGCGGCGTCTTGGATCGGTGGGTCGCACTCGTCGTCGCGCGACCGCTCCGCATCCTCGCGGTGATCGCGCTGGTCACGGCCGGCGCGCTGGCCGGCCTGGTCGACCTGGAGACGCGCCAGCTCCGGCTGTGGATCGACCCCTCCGTCGAGGGGTTGCTGCCGAGCGACGATCCGGAGCGGGCCTTCGCGGACCGCGTGCGCCGACAGTTCGCGGGGGACGCGCCGATCTTCATCGCCGTCGGGACCCAGCCCGGCGAGGGGGTGTTCTCGGTGGGTCACCTCGAGCGCGTCGCGCGGGTGAGCCGGCGCCTCGCCGAGATCGACGGCGTCCACGAGATCCACTCGCTCGCCACCGCCCAGGACCTGAGCGCCGACGACGAGAGCATCGAGATCCAGACCTTTCTCGCGTTGGCGCGCGCCGGGGTGGAGGCCGAGGTCCTCGTCCGCGACGCGCGGAGCAACCCGCTGGTCTGGGGCACCCTGGTCGCCCCCGACCTCAGCAAGAGCTCCCTCGTCGTCACCCTGAAGGACGTCGGAGACCGCGAGTTCCTCGAGCAGCGTTTCGGGGAACGCTTCCACGCGGTCCTGGATGAGGAGCGCGGTGCCGCCCCCGTCTGGATGACCGGGCTCCCCGTGATCAAGGCGCGCACCAGCGAGGCGATCCTCGAAGACCTCGTGTTCGCGGTGCCCGCGATCACCGCGGTCGGCGGCGCCGTCCTCTCGCTGGCGTTTCGCACGCTCCGCGGCGTGGTCTTGCCGCTCACCACGATCGTCCTCTCCCTGGTCTGGACGCTGGCGGCTCTCACCGTGACGGGACGACCGCTCAATCTCGTGACGGCGTTGGTCCCCCCGCTGATCCTCACGGTGGGCCTCGCGTACGCCATGCACCTCCTCGCCGACTACGCGGAGGCCTGCGAGGAAGCCGGGAGCGACGAGGCCGAACGGATGCACGCAGCCCTCCACGGCGCGACCCTGCCGCTCCTCGTGGCGGGTCTCACCACGACCGCGGGGCTCGGGTCGCTGGTGCTGAGCCCGCTGCCCGCGATCCGCGAGTTCGGGGCCCTCGCCTCGGTGGGCACCGCGTGCACGCTGCTGCTCTCCCTCACCTTCCTCCCGGCGGCGCTACGCGTGCTCGGACGCTTTCGCCGCGGTCGCCCTGCGCCGGCCACCGACGTCTTCGCCCAGGTCGGTACCGCGCTCGGCCGCTTCGACGTGCGCAACCGCCGGGCCCTCGTGGCGCTCGCCGGGGTCTTTCTCGCGGTGTGTCTGCTCGGGGGGCTGCGGCTCGAGGTGGGCAACGTCTACATCGAGAACTTTCCCGAGGACGCACCGGTCCGCGTCGACTACGAGGTGGTGCGCGACAGCTTTGCCGGGGCCAACCCGCTCCAGATCCTGATCGCCGGGGAAGAGCCCAACGAGATCCTCGACCCCGAGGTGCTCCAGGACATCGCCGATCTGCAGCGCTGGCTCGAGAGCCAGCCCGAGGTCGGATCCACCGCCTCGATCGCCGACCCGCTGCGTCTGCTCAACCACCGCCTCACCGGACGCGACGCGCTCCCCGACAACTCCGCCGCGGCGCGTCAGCTCCTGTTGTTCTCCGGAGGCGAGCGCGTGCGTCGCTTCGCCGACTCCGCCTACCAGACCGCGCGCATCGAGCTGCGCGCCAAGGTGGACGACTCCCGGTCCGTGGGCGCCCTCCTCGAGCGCATCGAGACGCGTCTCGCCGAGATGCCCCGCGCGCTCGACACACACATCACCGGGCGCTCGGTGCTCGTGAACACCGCCCTCGAGCAGATCGCCCTCGGTCAGGTCCAGAGCATCCTGGGCGCCTTCGTCGTGATCTACGCGATCCTCACCACGCTCTTCTGGTCGTTCCGGGTGGGCTTCCTGGCCCTGGTCCCCAACGCGATCCCGGTCGCGTTCTACTTCGGGACCCTGGGCCTGCTCGGCATTCCGCTCGACGCGACGACCAGCCTCGTCGCGTGTATCGCCCTCGGCATCGCCGTCGACGACTCGGTCCACTACCTGGTCCGCTTCGGCTCGGCGGCGCGGCGCACCGCGGACGAGACCCAGGGCGCACTCACGACCCTGCGCGCGGTGATCCGCCCGGTGACCTTCACCACGCTCACCCTGTGCGGGGGGTTCCTGGTCCTCACCAACAGCGATCTCCAAAATCAGGTTCTTTTTGGCGCGTTGGCCGCCGCGACGCTGGCCGTGGCGTGGCTCGTGGACATCACGATCACCCCCGCGCTCACCGCCGGCGCCAAAGTCGTGACCTTCTGGGATATCCTGCGATTGGACCTCGGCCCGAATCCCGGGAAGGTCATTCCCCTCTTCGAGGGCCTGAGTGGACGGCAGATTCGCGTGTTTGCGCTGATGATGGACATCCGGGATCTCCCCGAAGGACGGATCCTGATGGCCGAGGGCGAGACCGGAGTGAACGACGTCTACGCCGTTCTCGACGGCGAGCTCGACGTCTTCGTGAGTCGCGGCGGCGAGCGGCTGCGCGCCCGGGTCGCGACGCGGGGCGACCTGGTCGGCACCCTCGGGTACTACGCGAAACAGCGGACCGAGACGGTGCGCGCCACGAGCGACGTGAAGCTGCTGCGGATCGAGGAGCGGGACCTCGCCGAGCTCATGCGGCGCTACCCGCGCGTCGCCGCACGGATCTTCCAGAACCTGGGCCGCGCCACCACCACCGAGGCACTCACCACCGCGGACCGGCTCCGGGAGGCGCATTGAGCGCGGGCGCCACACCGGCGGTGCGCCGAGCGCGCGGGTCGAGACCGAGGGCCTCGTGAAGATCCTCTCGGTCCGACACGCCCTGCCGGCGCGCCCCCTCTCGAACGAGGACATCCTCGAGTGGATCTTCGAGGAGAATCCCCACTTCGACGCGAGCGCCCAGCAGGAGGTGGTGGCGGCGCTCACCCGGTACTGGGAGCTCTGCGGCAGCAAGACGCGCTTCATGCGGACGGGGGAGGAGACGGCGCTGGGGTGCGTCGCCCAGGCGGCGCGGGCCGCCACCGAGAGCGCCGGGGTCGACGCCGACGAGGTCGACTTCGTGATCTACTGCGGGATCAGCCGCGGTTGGCTCGAGCCCTCCACGGTCTCCGCTGTCCTCGGCGAGCTCGGCTTCCCGCGCGCCACGGGCTTCGACATCCTCGACGCCTGCACCGGGTGGATTCGCGCGCTCCAGGTGGCCCAGGGCTTTCTCCACTCGGGCACCTACCGCACGGGACTGGTCGTGAGCGGCGAGTTCAACATGCTCGAATTCAACGGGCTCGCGGTGCGCGAGCCCGAGGAGATCATCGAGCGCGCCGCCGCATTCACCGTCGGCGAGGCGGCGACCGCCACCCTCGTCACCGCCCAGGGGCCACCGATCGATTTCCGGCTGCGCAACTTCGGCGAGCACTACGACCTGAGCATGATCCCGCTCCCGGGGGCGCGCTCGTGGGCGCGCAGCCGCTACCGGTTTGGCGACCCCCGCTTCCAGCCCCTGCGCTTCTACACCGACGCCTCGCGCCAGACCGCCGTCGCCGTGCGGCGTCTGGTCGAGACGATGCGCGAGCCGCCCGACCTCGAAGCCGGCGACCACGACCTCGCGTTTGGCCACGCCGTGAGCGAGAAGGCCTGCGACCTGGTCTGCGACGCCCTCGACATCCCCCGCGACCGCTTCTACCGCACCCACGCCGGCTACGGGAACACGGCCTCCTCGTCGGTCCCGCTGGCGATGAGCCTGGCCCTCGGCGAAGGGCTGCTCTCGCGGGGCAAGCGCTGCATTGTGGGCGTGGCCGGCGCCGGCGTATCGGTGGGCGTCGCGTCCTTCCGCTTCTAGGCGCGGGCGTCGGGATGCCCTGCGCCGCTCCCGAACCCGCCGCGAAGGGCCTGCGCCGGCTCGACGACGACCTGTGGGTGGCCGAGTCACCGCTGCGCTTTCTGGGCCTCGAGATCGGCGCCCGGATGAGCGTCGTCCGGCTTTCGGACGGACGGCTCTTTCTCCACTCGCCGGTTCCGCCCACCCCGGAGCTCTTCGACGCGGTCCGGGCCCTCGGGCCGGTGGGGTATCTGGTGGCGCCCAACCGGTGGCACCACCTGAGCATCGGCGCCTGGGCGCGGGCCTGCCCCGACGCCTCGGTGTTCCTCGCGCCGGGCCTCGAGACGAAACGACCGGACCTGCGCTGCGACGGCCTCCTCGGCGGCGCGCCCGAGCCGGGTTGGGCCGACGCGATCGATCAGGCGCTGCTCTCCGGGCTCCCGCTCCTCAACGAGGTGGTCTTCCTCCACCGCTCGAGCGCCACCCTGATCGCCTGCGACATCGCCTTCCACGTGGGGCCCCGGGCGAAGCCACTCACCCGCTGGGCCTTCTGGCTGGGCGGAGCCTACGACCGTCTCGGGCCGACCCATCTCGAACGCTTCTTCGTGCGGGATCGCGCGCTGTTCCGCACCGCCTTGCGTCGCGTCTTCGACTGGCCCTTCGACCGGGTCATCGTCGCGCACGGAGAGGTCTGCGAAGCGGGTGGCCGCGACGCGCTGCGCGACAGCTATCGCTGGGTGCTCTAGCCCGCCGAGCCGGGCTGCACCTCCACCCCGGTCTCCCGGGCGGACGCGGGCCATTCGCAGCGCGCGCCGTCCGCTCGCGTTCGACGGGACGACAAGGACCGCCCCCAGCGCGGCATGCGGCGGCACTGGAGGCGGTCGAGGAGGGCCTCTCTGTGTGGACGAACACAGTCGGCCAGCCACCGACGCTACTGCCGGTGCGGGGCCCGAGGTATGACAGCGGTCATGGGACGGCTCGCGGCGTGTCCCGCGCGGACCCGACGGCGCTCGTGGTCTGTGGTCGTTCCACCATCTCGGGGAAGGAGGCCGCTGCCATGCGTCCTCGACTGGGCGTTCTTCTCCTCGCGGTGTCGCTCCTCGCGGACGACGCCACATCCGCCAAGACCGGAGGTCCGGGCATCTCCGACCCGGGCCCAGCCGGCGGTCGCGCGGCCCTCGACGGCACGGGTCCACCCGGGCCTTCCTCCGAAGGGAGCGGGGGCTCGAGGGTGAAGCTCGCTGTGCTGGATCGGTGATTCGTGGCAGAATCGACCCGTGGGGGAAGCACCGGAGGAAGGTGCCGGATGCGCCGCAACCCTGCGCTCCTCTCTGCGATCGCGACCCTCGGATTGGCTTGGCCCGCGACGGCCACGGTTCGCGATCTCAAGGTCACCGAAGTCTTCTTCCTGCTCGACGCCGTTCCGCCCCAGGCCCAGATCCGCGGTCGGGACCTGGATTTCGGCCGGGGGCCGCTCGTCGTCGTCCTCGGGGAGTATCCAGACCCGCTCGTCGTGATCTCCCACACGGCGACCGATATCCATGTCGAGCTTCCCGCCGACCTCGAACCGGGCGACTACTCGCTCGGCGTGTTCAACGGGCGCTCGTTTCGGCAACGGGACATCTTCGATTCCACTGTGCCCGGGCCGGGCACGCCAGGCATGCCGGGGGAGCCCGGCCCGACCGGACCGGAGGGCCCCCCCGGCGCCCCCGGACCCCCGGGACCGCCCGGTGCGGACGGCGCGCCGGGGCCCCCCGGCGCAAGCGGACCGCCGGGGCCCCCGGGCCCCGCAGGACCCGTGGGTCCGCAAGGACCGCCCGGGATGGACGGAATGCAGGGACCGCCGGGCGATCCACCGGGCCCCTTCGCGTGTCCGCCGGGTGAGTTCGTGCTGTCCTTCGACGCGGACGGAAGTCCGCTCTGCGGGGTTCCGTTGCGCTGCGGCGACGGCATCACGTCGGCGGAGCGAGGCGAGGAGTGCGACGACGGAAACCAAGATGCCGGGGACGGGTGCTCCCCGACCTGCACGGTCGAGGCCCCGCCGGCGATCTGTCCGCCGGGCGAGTTCTTGAGCGGATTCGATGCCAGCGGTGCGCCGCTGTGCCAGCTGCCCTCCGTACTGCCGATCACCGTTCTCACCCTCGCGATCCCCGCGTCGGGTGTGGCGCCGCTCACGGTCCAGTTCGAGTGCAACGTGTTCGGGGGGATCGGAACCTTGTCGGTCGAGTGGGATTTCGGAGACGGAGCGACTTTCGCAGGAAACGGTGCGCTCGCGGTCGAGCACGAATACGCGACGGGCGGCGACTACACGGCAGTCTGCAAGGTCACCGATGCGAACGGGGACCAGGGCGTCGACCCGGTACGCGTGACGGTCGACGCTGACCTCGTGCCGAGCGTGGTCGTCGCGGCCAACCCCACCTCCGGCCCCGCACCGCTGGTCGTCGACTTGAGCTGCACTGCCACGGGCGGCAACCCGCCATTCCTGTTCGAATGGGACTTCGGCGACGGCTCGCCTCCGTCCTCGCTGCCCAATCCGACCCACCAGTACGGACTCGCTGCTGCGACCTTCACCCCGATCTGTACCGTGACCGATGTGGACGGTGATCAAGCCTCCGGGGAGATCACGATCGACGTGCAGTAGTTCCGCACTCGACCGGGTGGAAGGAAGCGTCCCAGGCCAGCCGAGGACAGGTGGGCGCTCTTCGTCCCCGAGGAGAATCCCGCCGCGGCCGTCAGCGGGGCGATCCCAGGATGCTCGGGGTGAGGGCGGGCGGGTGGCGAAGCGCCCGAGAGACCCGATCCGGGTTCGCTCGCTCGCAACGGGATTGCCCCGGAAAGGGCCCCGGGCGGCGGGACACACCCGGGCCGCCCTCTGGAGGGAGACTGGCGGTTTCCTTTGAGCCAAAGGAACGGCCCGGGTATGCACCGACCAAGACGTTCCTGGACGGCCGGCGGTTACAGGACCGGCACGTTTTCGCGGCCCCGGGCCGGTCCACCGGGCCGGGCGCGGGCGAGTGTTAGTCTCTCGGGACACCCGATGGATCTCGACGCGCTGATCGAACGCCAGCTCCGGCGCTGGGCCATAGGCGGCGGGGAGGGGATGCCCCAGCCGCGGGGGCCCTGTGTCTCGGTGGCGCGCAGCCCCCAGGCCGGCGGCCGGGAGCTCTCGGCCCGATTGTCGGCGTCCCTCGACTACGGCCTCTTTGGTCGCGAGGAGGTCGACGAGATCGCGGCGAGCTGGAGCCTCCGGGGCCGGCTCGCCGAGGGGCTCGACGACGAGGCCCTGCGCCGGGTGGAAGAGCGCGCTGCTGCGGCGGTCCAGTGCAGCGACCCGGCCGCGCGGGCGGGGGTGCAGCGCGCCGCCGAGGTGGTGAGCCTTCTGGGGGAGCGCGGAATGGCCGTGCTCCTCGGGCGGGGCTCGACCGCTCTGGTGCCGGCAGAGCGAGCGCTCCGGGTGCTGGTCGTGGCGCCCTTCGAGGTTCGCGTCGAGCGTCTCGCGGCCTCCCGCGGGATCGAAGCTTCCGAGGCCACCGAGCTGTTGAAAGACGCCGAGGCCCACCGCACCCGCTTCTGGCGGGATTGTTTCGGCCGCGAGCTCTACGAGCCCACCGACTACGACCTCGTCCTCAACACCGAGTGGCTGGCGCCCGACGCGGGGGCGGCGCTCGTGATCGACGGCCTGCGGCGGCGCTTCCCCGGCAAACGCTGACAATCCACCTGCTTCAGAGGCGCCAACCGCTCGTCCGCACTCCCGTTTCACCCGGAGGTGAGCGCCCTCGCCGCGGCGGGCGGAATCAAACGGGTTTTGAATTCGCTGGCGGAACGCGCGTCTCCCCTTAACTTGGAACCCCAAGGGGGGAAGGTGAGGGCAGCGCTCGAGCCCAGAAACACCCGTGCGTCCTCGCGACGCGCCGCTCGCCGCGAACGACCGGCGTTCGCCGTGGCGCGCCGCCGGATGGTCGAACGGCTGGTGCACGCCGGCCACGCCGACGCGTCGGTGGCCGCGGCGCTCCTCGAGGTGCCGAGACATCGCCTCGTGCCCGAAGCCCTCGCCGAGCGCGCCTACCACGACGTCGCGCTCCCGATCGGCGAAGGGCAGACGATCTCGGCTCCGTCGGTGGTCGCCGCCATGACGCGCGCCCTCGCCCTCGGGCCCGACGACCGCGTCCTCGAGATCGGCACGGGCTCGGCCTACCAGACCGCGGTGCTGGCGCGGCTCGCGGCGGAGGTGATCTCGA
>JANQRO010000465.1 GCA_028284525.1 Myxococcota bacterium
ACCCTGCGCGCGGCGTTCCAACACTGATCGCTGCCCCGCGCGGGACCGAGACCCTCGGTCGACACCTCGCGCGGGCGCCCCGGCGCGGCTCCCTGCGCCCCGCTGTGGTCTAGAGCTCGAGACCGAATTCCCGCGCGGCGCTGCGGAAGGCCGCGCCGTCGGCCTCGGCGAAACAGCACAGCACGACGCGCTCGGGAAGCTCGTGGGCGACGAGCCAGGCAAGCACGGAGCGCAGTGCGACGCGGCTCGCGAGCGCCATCGGGTAGCCGTAGACACCCGTGCTGATCGCCGGGAAGGCGATGCTCCGCAGCTCGTTGCGCGCGGCGAGACGGAGCGACTCCGTATAGCAGGCGCCGAGCACCTCCGGTTCGCGGCGGCCACCGCCCTCCCACACCGGTCCGACCGTGTGGATCACCCACCGCGCCGGGAGGTCGTAGCCACCCGTCATCCGCGCCTCCCCCGGCGGACAGCCCCCGATCTCGCGGCACTCCTCGAGGAGCGCCGGCCCGGCAGCGCGATGGATCGCGCCGTCGACGCCGCCACCACCCAGGAGGCTCGAGTTGGCCGCGTTGACGATCGCGTCGACCGAGAGTCGGGTGAGATCGCCGATCGCGAGAGTGAGCCGTCCGCGGAGCGGTGCGACGAGTGTCGCGGGCTCGACGCGAAACGCGTCGCGCGGGGCGTTGCGGGGATCGTCGCCGCTGGGCACGCGCGGATCAAACCCCGTCCCGGGAGGCCCGTCAATGCAGGGCTATGCTGCGCGGGTGCCGAGATGTCTCGTGAGCGGCGCGAACGGCGTGCTCGGCCGAGCGCTGCTGCAACACCTCTCCGGGGAGAGGTCCCTGCGGGCCGCGGTCCGTTCCGAACGCGCAGCGAATACCGTGCGGGGGCTGGGGGTCGACGCGGAAGTCGTGCTCCTCCCGGCCTACACCGCCGAGCACTGGACACGCGTCCTGGACGGTGTGGACACGGTCGTCCACACCGTGGGGATCCTGAAGGAGGGCTCCACGAGCCGCTACCGGGATGCCCACGAGAACAGCGTCGCCGCGCTCTGTGACGCGGCGGTGGGCACGGCCTGTCGGCGCGTCGTGTACCTGAGCATCGTGGGCGCCGAACGCGATTCCCCGAACCCCTGTCTCGCCTCGAAGGCGCGGGCCGAGGCACTCCTCCTCGAAGCGCTGCCGGAGAGCGTGGTGTTGCGCTTCCCGATGGTCCTCGGCGCCGGCGATCCCGCGAGCGCGGCGTTGCGGGCCCGGGCCGGCACCCGACGCGCCTGGCTCCTCGACGGGGGACGCGTGTTCGACCAGCCGATCGACGCCCGCGACGCGGTCGCGGCGATCGCGGCGGCGCTCCGCCACCCGGACGCGACCGGGATCCTCGAGCTCGCGGGCCCCGAGGCGCTTCCCTACCGCGATCTGCTCCGGCGTGTCGCCCGACGGGTCGGCGGCACCCCCGCGGTCGCCACCCTGCCGGCCCCCCTCGCGCGCTGTGCGGCCTGGGTGGCGGAACGACTCCTGCGCGACCCGCCGCTCACCGGAGCGATGCTCGACGTCCTGCTCCGCGACGACCGCGTCGACAGCGCAGCGGCGTGGGACCTCCTCGGGCTCCGGCCCCGCCCCCTCGACGACACCCTCGACCACTGGTTCGGAGACGCCGCAGCGTGAGCGACACCGACGATCCGCGCGAGGCCCCGCGCAAGCGGAGCAGCGGGCTGCGGCTGCTGCCCTGGCTCGTCTCCGCCCTGTGCTTCGCCTTCCTCTCCACCCGAATCGACGCGGCGGCCCGCGCAGAGGGGAGCCGCGCCCTCCCCTACCTCGTGAGCGTCTTCGCCCGGGTGGAGTGGGGCCAGTGGCTGGCGCTGATGGCACCCTACTCGCTCTTCTACTTTCTCGTCGAGTCGACGGTGATCTGGCGGGTGATCAACTGGTTCCACACACCGATCCGTCTGGTCGACATCCTCCCGGTGCGCGCCAGCACCTACATCCTGTCCATCCTGAACGAGCAGGTCGGCAAGGGGGCGATGGCGCTCTACCTCCACCGCCGCGAAGGCGTTCCGGGCTGGCAGGTGGGCTCGAGCATGCTCTTTCTGATGCTCTGCGAGTTCTTCTACCTGCTCTCCTGGGCCCTGGTGGGCTACGCCCTCGCCGGCGACTCGGTGCCCCCGGAGTTCGCCCTGCTCCCCTGGATCGCGGCGGTCGCGCTCCCGGCGTTGGCGGTCTTCGGCTATGCGGTGCGCTCCGACCGCTTCGCCGATGTCCAGCTCCTCCACAGCTTCCGCCTGGCCGGACCCAGCCACTATCTCCTGGTGATCCTGCTGCGCTCGCCGGCGATGATCGCGGCCGCCTTCGTCTACGCCGGGGCGGCACACCTCTTCAACCTACCGGCGAGCGCTGGGCAGATGCTCGCGCTGCTCCCGCTGATTTTCTTCGGGGCTGCAACCCCGGGGCCGCTGCGCTCAGTGGCTGTCCTGATGTGGGCCGTGTTCGTGTTCCCCGACCGTCCCGCCGAGGCCACCGCCTTTGGCCTCGTGATGCACAACTTCTTCATCTTCTTCAACGCGACGATCGGTGTGGTGTTCCTGCGGAGGGTGAATCGGGAGCTGTTTGGGCAAGGGCCGCGAAGCGGCCCGCGCAGAGAGCCGAAGGCGAACGAAGTCCAGTAGGGATGGTGCTAGCGCGCCCTTTGCCTTGCCCTCTGTGACATCGAGAGTGCCGTCGTGGCGATGAGCACCAGGCTCGCCGTCTCGAGGGTCGCTGCGAGGTCGGACCACCAACCCGCCGCGAAGATCGAGGCGCCGACCAGGACGTAGTAGGCGATCCCGTTGATGCGGCCGATGGCGTGGCCGCGGAGGGGTGCGCCGCGGTGGGCGCCGGAGTCCCAGGCGTACTGGGCGAAGGCCAGGGCGACCAGCGCCGGGAGCAGGGGCGAGGGGGCGCCGTGCCAGGCGAAGGCGCCGAGCCCGGCGGTCACGAAGACGGCGTCGGCGCCGTGGTCGAGGAGCGCGCCGCTGGGAGCGGGGGCTCCGCGGCGCCGGGCGAGGGGGCCATCGAGGAGATCGCTCACCACGGCGGCGGCAAAGAGACCCGCCGCCGCGCTCCACTTTTCGCCGACGATCGCCCAGGCGAGGGGCAGGGCGGCGAGCAGTCGGAGTGTCGAAAGCCACTCCGGGGCCCCCATCGTCACCGACCCGGACCCCACCCAAGCGGCCGACGGGCCGCTACGATGCGTGCGCTTTGCATCCGCCGACCCGACGATTCCGACTCCCGGCGCGCTTCGTTCTCGCCGCAGCCGTCGCCGCGGCGGGCTGTGGCGGAGGCGACGACGAGCCCCTCTCCCCCCTCGCCCGCGAAGGCCGCGCCACCTACATGAGCGTGTGCATCGCGTGTCACAACGCCGACCCGAACAAGGCCGGTGGCCTCGGGCCCGACATCGCGGACTCGAGCCGGGAGCTGATCGAGGCGCGGGTGATCCGCGGCGAGTACCCGCCGGGCTATACGCCCAAGACCACCTCGTCGGCGATGCCGGCCTTCCCGCACCTCGCCGACCAGGTCGACGCGCTCCACGCCTTCCTCCGGGAGTCCAAGACCCCCTGAAGGCCCGGCCCGCGGGCCGGTCAGGAGTTCATCAACACCCCAATCACGTAGAGCACGATGGTCAGGATGACGCCCGCGTGGATCGTGCCCGACACCGAGCCGAGCGGCTTCTGGGTGGCCAGACCGGGGCCGATCAGCGCGTTCACCTCGACGAGCAGGATCAGGATTCCAGCCACGATCCAGTAGGCCGTGTCGTTGGACCCGAGGTGGAAGGGCGAAAAGTGGCTCGCCGCCCCCATGAAGAAGAGCATCGGGATCGAGAACAGGGTGTTGGTGCGGGAGGCCAGCCCGGCGCGGGCGCCGCGGGCCGCCGCCTCGGGGATCGCCTCGCCGCCGCCCGCCACCTTCTCGGCGGAGGCGATCACCACCTGCTGCGCCGGCCAGATCACGAACCAGACGTTGAACCACATCAGCGTCCCCATGACGCCGCCGGTGAGGATCTTGGTCATGTAGGGGCTGTCGAGCCCGACGCCGTTGTGCAGGTGGGTGAAGACGATGATCCAGCCCGAGAGGAAGGTGAACACCGCGCCCCAGCGGAACCACCACAGGGCGTTCGGGAGCAGCCCCCGCACCACCGCGCTGCGCGCCTGGCCGCCGAGCTCGGTGCCGAAGTACGGCGTCTGGATGAAGTTGAAGTAGTAGAGCACGCCGATCCACGTCACGCCCGCGAGGAAGTGAATCCAGCGCAGGATGAACTGCCACCCTTCCAAACCCGTCACGATGTCCATCGTTCCCTCCTCGCGGCGTCCTCCGGGGCCGGGGTGTCGTGGCCCCGCGGGAAACGCCGCGCCCGGATTCTACCCCGGCCGCAGGTGGGGGCCAGAACTGGTTAGCGGGCGCCCAACACGCCGGAGGCCCGTTCGGCGATCGCGCCCCAACCGAGACGGCGGCACAACGCGTCGATCGCCGCTGCCTTGGGGCGCGCCCGGGCGGCGACCTCGGGGTCGCGGGGGAGACCGGGGACATCGCGGCGCACCGTGGCGAGCGCCTTGGTGCGCAGGGCGCGGTCGCGGTGGGCGACGAAGCGCTCTCCCAGCCGCCGGGCACCCCGCACCGGGAGGGCCGCCCAGACCTCGAGGTCCAGCGGGGCGTCCTCCAGACACTCCCAGGTCCCGAGCACGGCGCTCGCCCCCTTGGCTCCGATCCCGGGGACTCCGGGCAGGTTGTCGACGCTGTCCCCCACCAGTCCGAGGTAGTCGGGGATCTGGTGGGGCGAGACTCCGAACTTCTCCCGCACTCCGTCCGCGTCCAGGGTCGTCCCCTTGGCGAAGTCGAAGAGCACCACGCCCCCGTCCTCGCGCACGAGCTGGGCCAGGTCCTTGTCGACGCTGGTCACCGCGATCTCGCGGTCTCCGCCCCAGCGCTCGCAGAGCGTCGCGATCAGGTCGTCGGCTTCGAACTCGGGCACCGCGTAGTGGGCGAAGCCAAAGGCCTCGGCCACCTCCTGGCAGATCGCGAACTGGGGGTCGAGATCGTCGGGCACCTCGCCGCGCAGCGCTTTGTAGGTGGGCTCGAGGTCGTTGCGAAAGCTCGTCATCGCGAAATCGAAGCAGCACACCAGCTCGTCGACCTCGAGCTCGGCGACCATCCGCAACAAGGTGTTGGCGAACCCGTAGGCGGCGTGGGTGGTGTGCCCGTCGGGCCCTTCCATCTCGGGGAGCGAGTAGTAGGCGCGGAAGATGTAGACGTGGGCGTCGAGGAGGTACAGCACGCCGGTGCGGCTAGAGACCCTGGGTCGCGATCGACTTCGCGATCGTCTCGAGCTGGATGAACGAGGTTCCCTCGTAGATCTTCCCGATCTTGGCGTCGCGCAGATACTTCTCGGCGCCACATTCCTTGGTGAATCCCACCCCGCCGTAGAGCTCGAGGGCCTCGCTGGCGACGCGCTCGGCCATCTCGCTCGTGAACCACTTGGCCATTGCCGCCTGGCGCATGAAGGGCTGGCCGCTGTCCTTCAGCCGCGCTGCGTTGTAGACCATGAGCCGCGCCGCCTCGAGCTCGCTGGCCGAGCGCGCGACGCGGTGCTTCACCGCCTGGAACTCGCCCACCTTCTGGCCGAACTGCTCGCGTTGCATCGTGTACTCGAAGGCGGCCTCGAGGGTGCCCTGGGCGAGACCCACCATCTGCGCGCCGATGCCGATCCGCCCCTCGTTGAGCGTCTCGATCGCGACCTTGTAGCCCTGCCCGACCTCCCCGATGAGGTTCTGCTTCGATACCGGCACGTTCTCGAGGACGAGCTCACAGGTGCTCGACGCGCGGATTCCGAGCTTGTCCTCTTTGCGCGGGACGCTGAAGCCCTCGCTCTCGCGCTCGACGAGAAACCCGGTGATGCCTTTGTACCCCGAGCCCGGGTCGAGGTTCGCGAAGACCAGGAAGAGCCCCGCCTCGGCGCCGTTGGTGATCCAGAGCTTGCGCCCCGTGAGCCGGTAGCCGTCGCCGTCCTCGACGGCGCGACACTGGAGCGCGAAAGCGTCGCTGCCCGCGCCGGCTTCCGAAAGCGCGTAGGCTCCGACGGTGCCGGTCGTGAGAGCGCCGAAGATGCGCTCCGCCTGCGCGGGGTTCGCCCACCGTTTGATCGCGTTGATGAAGAGCGTGTTCTGGACGTCGCACACGACGGCGACCGCGGGGTCGACCCGGGCGAGCTCTTCGATCGCCAGAACGCTCATGAAGAAGTTGGCCCCGGCGCCGCCGAGCTCTTCGGGGATCTCGATCCCCATCAGCCCCATCTCGAAGAGCCACGGGAGGATCTCGGGGCGCAGCTGGTTCTCCCGATCCATCTCGAGGGCGAGGGGGCGCAAGCGCTCCTCCGCGAACTCGCGGACTGCGCCGCGGAAGATCTCTTCCTCTTCGGACAGGGTCGTGAGCGGGAGGTGGGCCACCTAGCGTCTCTCCTCCAGGACCGATTCCGCGGCAATCTCGGCGGCGCGCTCGAGCGGTATCTCGCGTCCTGTGCCGGCTTTGCGACGGGTCCACTCTACCTTGTCGTCCTTCAGTCCGCGCGGACCGACGGTGATGCGGTAGGGGATGCCCACGAGCTCGGCATCCTTGAACTTCACCCCGGGGCGCTCGTCGCGTTCGTCGAGGAGGACCTCGATCCCGCGCCCCTGGAGCGCCTCGTAGATCCGGCGCCCCGCCTCGGAGGTCTCGACCTCCTTGGGGTTGAGCACCGTCACGACCACCTCGTAGGGCGCCACGTTCACCGGCCATACGATGCCCTGCTCGTCGTGGCACTGCTCGACCACCGAGGCCATCACGCGTCCCACACCGATGCCGTAGGAGCCCATCACGATCGGCACGCTCTCGCCCGATTCGGTCTGGACGGTGGCGCCCAGCGCCTCGCTATAGCGGGTGCCGAGCTTGAAGATGTGGCCGATCTCGATGGTCTTCTTCACCTCGAGAGGGCTTTGACACTGGGGGCAGGCCTCCCCCTCCTGCACCTCGCGGAGGTCGCACCAGGTGTCGACCCCGATGTCGCGCTCGACCGACACGCCGCGCAGGTGGGCGTCGTCGCGGTTGGCTCCGGTGCACATGTCCGTTCGGCCGCGGAGCGCCTCGTCGGCGAAGACCCGCAGGCCGTCGACCCCGACGGCGCCCAGGCTCCCGGCGGAGGCGCCGAGGGCGGCGCGGATCTCGTCGTCGGCGGCCGGTCGCAGGGCGTTGGCCCCGCTGGCGTCGGCGAGCTTCTGCTCCGACAGGGGATGATCGCCGCGGAGGAGCGCCAGCACCGGCGCGTCGTCGGCCATGTAGACCAGGGTCTTGATCTGACGCTCCGCCGGCGCGCCGCCCTCGAAGCCCGCGAGGTCCTCGATGCTCCGCACGCCCGGAGTTGCGAACTCCTCGGGGGCGTCGGGGCCGGCGGCGTCCTCGAGCTCGGGGAGCACCGAGGTGGCCTTTTCGACGTTGGCCGCGTAGCCACAGGCCCCGCAGAAGGCGATCCAGTCCTCTCCGGCGTCGCTCGCCACCATGAACTCGATCGATTCGCTCCCGCCCATCGAGCCCGAGGAGGCCTCGACGGCGATCGGATCGAGACCGCAGCGTTCGTAGATCCGCCGGTAGGCGTCGAAGTGGAGCTGGAAAGCGCGGTCGAGGCCGGCGCGGTCCACGTCGAGGGAGTAGGAGTCCTTCATGGTGAACTCCCGCACCCGCAGCAGCCCCGATTTGGGGCGGGGTTCGTCGCGGAACTTGGTCTGGAGCTGGTACCAGATCTGGGGCAGGGCGCGGTAGGAGCGACACTCGGTCGCGATCGTCGCGAAGATCTCCTCGTGGGTCATGCCGAGACACAGCTCGCCCTCGCGCCGGTCGCGCAGGCGGAACATCTCGTCGCCCATCACGTCCCAACGCCCCGACTGCTGCCAGATCTCGGCGGGGTGGAGCGCCGGCAGCCGGAACTCCTGGCCGCCGATCGCGTCCATCTCCTGACGGATGATCCCCTCGATCTTGCGGCACACCCGCCAGCCCAGTGGCAGGATCGAGTAGACACCGGCCATGAGCTGGCGGATCAGCCCGGCGCGAACCAGGAGCTTGTGGCTCACCGCCTCGGCGTCAGCGGGGTCGTCGCGGAGCGTGGGGATAAAGGCGCGGTCCCATTCCACGGGCGAAACCTACGCTTTTGGCTCGAGCAGTGCCAAAACGCCGGCGTATTGCAGCAGCCTCGGGGCACCGGCCAGCGGTGCCACCTGGAGCGCGCCCCGCAGCCCGACCCACGGGGCGGGGGACAGCGCGTTGCCCACGTAGCCCTCCTCCAACCCTTCGTGACCGAAGAGCCCGGCCCCGCGCCCTTCGCAGCTCAGGTAGACGGCCGCTTCCGCGCGACACCCGTCGAGGGCGCGCTTGAGCTCGTCGCGAGCCACCGCCCCGTCTCGCAACAGCAGCGCGATCGGGGCTCCCGGCCGCAGCACGTCGCTCGTCGCCAGAGCGCCCCGGGTCTCGTCGAAGCCGGTCACCGAGCGCGCCACGAAGTGACTCGCGCGAAACGCGCTCGCCGCGTCGCCTCCCACCGCCGGCCCGACGGCCAGGGCGGGCAACCCGACGATCAGGCGCTGTCCCGCGCGTCGCAAATCGGCGGAGAGGGGATCGCGGGCAAATTCCCGATAGACCCGGAGCGCGGGTCGATCGTCGATCTCGTGGATCCAGTGGCCCTCGGCGGCGGTGACCTCGAGGGGCGGCGACACCGGGCGACACCCCTGGGAGATCGCGATGCGCGGCGGTGTGTCCGCGCGCAACACCAACGCCGCCACCTCCACCGCGACGTGACCGCCGCCGATCAGCGGGTCGCCCGCCCCCACCCCGACCAGCGCGGGAGGTGTCGGCTCGACTTCGATCCCCGCCAGGAGCCGCCGCAGATGGACGCGGGTCGGCTCGGCGAAGAGCAGCACCAGGTCGCGATCGTCGAGGGAGCGACCGAGGCTGGCTTCGACCTCTTCTTCGAACGCCTCTTCGGGTGCGTCGGCGGCGTGGATCCCGATGCTCCGGGCCTCGCCTCCGG
>JANQRO010000503.1 GCA_028284525.1 Myxococcota bacterium
CGCGCTTGGCGGAGGTGCTCAAGTGGTTGTGCACCGTGAGCGCCACCGGGACCTGCGAGCGCGCCAGCCGCCGCGCGAGGAGCGCGACGGCGTTCGGGAAGTTGAGCGAGGCGACGAGGGCGTGGGGGCGCTCCTGGTCGAGGTAGCGGGCGAGGGCTGCCACCGCGCCGAGCACCCGTGGACCGCCCGGACGCAGCGCGGCCCGCAGCAGAAAGCCGGGAGCCCGGGCGCGCACGAGCGCCGGCAACGCCAGCTGCGCGGGTCCGGCGGCGAGATCGACGACACGGACCGCGTCGGGGATCTCGTCGAGGAAGCGCCCGGCGCGACGCGCCATCACCAGGTCGACGCGATACCCGAGGTCGGCGAAGCCCGCCGCGAGATGGAGGACGACGCGCTCGGCCCCACCGCCCCCCTGTTGCGAGCGCACGAAGAAGGCCAGGTGTCGGCGCGGCGACGCGGCGTCCTGCATCAGTGCGCCGCCCCGGCCGCGACGCGGGCTTCATCCGCACCTCGCTCGCCTCCGAAACGCACCACCTGATCGGCGATGTCGAGGAGGGCGTCCTGGTGCGAGATGGCCAGCACCGTCACCCCGTCGTCGCGCTCGCGGATCGCGCGGTAGACGGCGCGCTCGGTCTCCGGATCGAGGGCGCTGGTCGCCTCGTCGAGGATCAGGAGCGCCGGCCGATGGGCCAGCGCCCGGGCGATCGCCACCCGCTGACGCTGGCCCCCGGAGAGCAGATTTCCCGCCATCCCGACCTGGGTGTCGACCCCGTCGGGCTGCTCTGCGAGGAAGTCCCAGGCCTGGGCGTCGCGCAGCGCACGCCCCGCGGCCTCGCGATCGACCCGCGGGTCGTCTTGACGCACGTTGTCGAGGACGCTCCCCCGCAGGAGCAGCGTGTCCTGGGCCACGTAGCCCAGCTGCTCGCGCCAGGCGTGGAGGTCGATCTCGCGCAGCGGCGTGCCGTCGACGGCGACCTCCCCGCGCTCCGGGGTCACCAGACCGCAGACGAGGTCGGCGACCGTCGTCTTGCCACAGCCCGAGGGACCGACCAGCGCCGTCACCTTGCCGGCGGGGATCCGCAACGAGAAGTCGTCGAGCACGGGAAGCGCGGGGTCGTAGGCGACGCTCACGTCGCGCAGCTCCACCGCGTCCTCGATCCGCTGGGGCGCCTCCGCGCGCGCGTCGACGGCCAGGGGCTCGGCGGCGAGCTCCGCCGACGCGATGGTGTCCACCAGACCGAAGTAGGCGGCCTCGAGGGTGGCGAGCTCCTGCGCGCCGCGCTGCATCTTGCCGACGCTTGCGAGGAGCCGCACGAAGAGGAAGAGCAGCACCAGCAGACTCGAGAAGGGCATCTCGAGGAAGCGCAGCACGGCGTAGGCGAGCGCCGCCACGGTGAGCGCGATCAGCGTCTCCTGGAGCGCGCGCAGGGTCTCCCGGGTCATCACGAGGCGTTTCAGGGTGCGGAAGAGACGGTCGGTATCGGCGTCGAGGAGCGCGCCCAGCGCCGATTCGCGGGCCATCGCCTTCAGTGGTTTGAGCGACACAAAGGTGCTCTGGAGCCGGCTCAGCGCGTCGCGGGTGAGCCGGGTCTGCCGGGCGCCGGCGCGCCGCGCGGCCCGCACGAAGGACGAGAGACCGATGCCGAGGAGCGCGCCGACGGCGAGTCCACCCGCGGTCACCTTCCACGACACGAGCCCGGCGAGGACGACGAAGAGCGCGACCTTGAGACCCTCGGCGACGAGATGGGTCGACGCGAGGAAGGCGCCCGCGGCGCGATCGGCCTCCGACGC
>JANQRO010000480.1 GCA_028284525.1 Myxococcota bacterium
CCGCGCGGGGTTTACCCTGATCGAGCTGCTCGCCTCCCTCGTCCTGATGGCGATGGTCCTGGGTGTCGCGACCAACGGGCTGCTCAACCTCTCCCGCCAGGGCCAGGCGGCGGTGCGAGCGCTCGAGACCCCGCGACGGGCGATGGCGATCCTCGACCGCGTCGCCCGCGACCTCGAGGGCACGGTGCTGGTCGCGAAGCCCGAGGCGGAAGACCCCCTCTTCCACCCGTGGCTCTTCTTCGCCGAAGACCGCGACGAGTTCAGCGGCGCGGACCGGGTGAAGTGGATCTCGCGCAACCTCCGCCCGCGCAGCGAGCGCCAACAGGAAGCGGACGTCGCCCAGATCGCCTGGTGGATCGACCGCGACGAGCTGGGCGAATCGGTGTTGTTGCGCGCAGCGCGACCCGGTCTCCCCCCCGGCCTCGACCGCGACTTCCCCCCCGCGGACGAAGGCGCGCTCGTCGCGCGGGACGTCGCGGAGTTCAGCGTCCGGTTTCGCGCCGTCGACGGCAGCTGGGTCGAGGAGTGGGACTCCAGCGTGCTCGCGTACTCGAGCGATCTGCCGATCGCGGCCGAGGTGCTGATCACCCTCTACCCGGACGCCGAGTCCACCGAAGCGGAGGGCCCGTTTCAACGAACCGTGCTGCTGCCCCTGCGACCCCTGCCCCTCGAAGACATGCTCGCGCAGCTCCAACAGGACGACGGCGGCGAAAGCGGGGACGACGAGGAGGGCGACACCGAGAGCGATGGGATGAGCCTGAGCCAGTGTCTCCAGCTCCACCCCGAACTCCTGGACGGCCTCGACGAAGGGACCGTCGACGTCGTGAGCCAGCTGAGCGGTGCGGCGGCAGACCTGGAGGACCTCCTGCCCTTCTCGCTCCCCTCGGAGTGTCTGTGATCGATCGCTCCCGGGCCCCGCGCCGCGGCGAGGGCGGCATGGTCCTCCTCGTGGTGATGTTCTACGTGCTGTTGATGGCGACGACGGTCGTCGTGCTCCAACGGCGAGGTGTGATCGACTCCCAAGCCGTCCGGCACCGCGACCAGGCCCGGGAGGCCGAGGCCCTGGCGCGGGGCGGTCTCCGCATCGCCGAGACGCTGATCCTCGAGGACCTGCGCCAGAAGTACCTGGAGCCGGGGCCCTCGACGCTCCACGACGACTGGTCGCGGGTCGGATCCGCCCCGCTGGTCGACGAAGGGCGGCGCTTCCTCGTGGTCGAGGTCGAGGATCTGGGGGGGCGCTTTCCCCTGAACGCGATCCTCGAGGCCGAGCCGGAGGGCGAGCAGTGGCTCGCGTGGAGGGACTTCTTCGAGGCGGTGATCGAGGAGATGCCGGGGCGCCCGGAGGAGAAGCTCTACGACCCCGAGGCCCTGGTCGAGGCCCTGGTCGATTGGGTCGACGACGACGACCTCGACGCGAACGGGGGCCCGGAGGCGAGGCGCTACGAGGCGCGCGACGTCGCGGCGCGACCGCCCGACCGACCGCTCCTCGCGTTGGACGAGCTCCGGCAGGTCGAGGGCTTCGACGGACGGCTGGTCGAGGCCCTGCGACCCTACGTGAGCGTGTACCCCCTCGTGGCGACCTGGCAGCTCAACCTCAACACCGCGCCGCCCTGGGTCCTCACCAAGGTGCAACTCAAGGAGCCCACGAGCTCGCGGCGGGTCAGCGACGACTGGGCCTACGACGTCCTCGAAACGCGCAAGGAAAGCCTGATCTGCGCCGAGAAGGTGGGAGAGTGCTTTTCGCCCGCCGAGCTGGGGCTCGAGACCGGCGACGACCAGGTCGACCCGCCCCAGTTCGACAAGGCCGACATGTTTCTGGTGCGGGCGCGGGCGCGGGTGGGTGCGGTCGAACGCACCCTCGAGGTCGTGGTCGACGCCACCCAGGCGCCGGTGCTGACCCGACTGGCGTGGACGATGCGCTGAGGAAGACTGCAGGAGCCATGCTCGGACGTACCATCGGACTGGACCTCGGAAGCCACGCGATCAAGCTGGTCGAGATCCGTCACCACCCGCGGCGGCTCGAGATCGCGCGGGTCCAGGCCCTGCGCCGCCCCGACGACCTCGACAGCCTGCTGCGTGAGATCGCCAGCGCCGACCTCGAGGGAGCCCGCGTCGTCTGCGCCCTCCCGGCCGACCGCGTCACGCGGCGGGCTCTGCACTTTCCCTTCCGCGACCGCAAGCGGGTGGAGCAGGCGGTGCCCTTCGAGGTCGAGAACGAGACGCCCTTCGACCTCGACGACATCTGGGTGGACTACGAGCGGACCCCGGTAGCGGGAGGGGGAGACGGGCTCGACGTCGCCGCCGCGGTGGTCCGTCGCGCGGAAGTCGACACCGTCGTCCGCAGCCTCCACGACGCGGGGCTCAAGCCGCGGATCCTCGAGGCGGAGGGCCTCGCGCTCGGCAACCTCCAGAGCCTGGTGGTCGCCGCCGGCGCCCAGGTGATCGCCGACATCGGGCATCGGAAGATCACGCTCTGTCTGCTGGTCGACGGCCAGCCCCGCGCCGCGAAGGTGATCTCCGTGGCGGGATCGGCCCTGCTCGGGGCCGTCGCCGCCGAGGGCCTCAGCGCCCGCGATGCCGAGGAGGCGCTGGCGCGGGACGGGCTCTTCGCCGACGGGATCGAGCCGATCTCCGCGCGGGTCGGGGACACCCTCGAACGCATCGCGAAGGAGTGGGTGCGCGCCCTCGCGGGCTTCGAGCCATATCTCGACGGCCCCGCCGAAGAGGCGCTGGGGAGCCAGGTTCTGGTCGGCGGGGTGGCGCGGATTCCGCGTCTCGACACCTTTCTCCAGCGGCGCACGGGCATCGAGACCCGGCGTTTCGAGGTACCCCCGCAACAGGAGCTGGGCGAGCTGGTGGCGGCGGGGGACCCGTGTCTGTTCGGGCCGGCGCTGTCCCTCGCGCTGCGCGGGACGACCCGCGCGCGCACCCGCTCGAATTTCTTGCGGGGCGAGTGGGCACCGCGGGTCGAGCTCGGCCCCCTCGCCCAGCAGTTCCGGAGCACCGCGCTGCTCGCCGCTGCGGCGGTGACCCTCGCATTGCTCTCCTCGGCCGGACGCTACGCCCTGGCCGACCACCGCGCCGACGCCCTCGAGACCCAGCTCGATGCGATCTGGAGCGAGGGCGTCCCCGGCGCGGCACGCCCCGACAATGTGCCGGGCGCGCTCAAACGCGCCCTGCGAGACACGAGGGACCGCGCCAACACCCTCGGCCTCTACGGGGGGAACCTCTCTGCCCTCGACCTGCTCACCGAGATCTCGACCCTCGTTCCGGGCGATCTCTCGCTGATCTTCGAAGAGCTCGCGATCGACGGCCAGGTGGTGCGGATTCGGGGGCACAGCCCGAGCTTCGCCGCGGTCGACCAGCTCCAGGCCTCGCTGCGCAAGGACCCGCGTTTCGACGACATCCGCGTGAGCGAGATCCAGGCCGATGCCAAACGCGGGGGCAACACCTTCAGCCTGACGATCAGCCTCGCCCCCGCCGGAGCCAGCACGTGAGCGAACGCTGGCGACAGGTGCTGGCCTGGTGGACAGACCTCGCGCCGCGGGAGCAGGCGCTGGTCGGCGGGGCCGGGGTGTCGCTGGTCCTCGTGCTGCTCTGGCTCGGGCTGATCCAGCCGGTGCGCTCGCTGGTCGCCAACGCCGAGGCGCGGGTGGACACCGCCGAGCAGGAGGTAGCGCTCTCGACCCAGCTCCGCGACGAGCTCGTGGCGGTGAGCACACAGCTCCGCGCGGTGGAGGAGCGCGTGCGCCGGGGGCCGCGGGGCAACCTCTTCACGGTGCTCGAGAGTCTCGCCGCCCAATCGGCCCTGAAGGTCGCCTCGGTGGAGCCCCAGGCCGCGCCCAACCACGAGCGCTACCAGGAGAGCAAGGTGCAGGTCGTGCTGAAGGAGGTGACCCTCGCTCAGACGGTGAACTTCCTGCACCGGATCGAGTCCGCCGAGCAGCTGCTCTCGGTCAAGAGCCTGCGTCTGCGCACCCGGCCCGATCAGAGTGACCTCCTCGACGTCACCTTCAGCGTCTCGTCCTTCGAGGCGCGCTGAGCCCTCCGATGCCGCGCCGACCCGGCCCGCAACGCGGACGCGCTCTCGCCGTGATCGGCTTCGCGGTGTTGACCCTGGTCTTCACGCTCCAGGGGTTTCCGCGTGAGGATCTCGAAGCCAGCGCGCTGCGACGTTTCGAGGCGGCCCTCGGCGCTCGCGCTCACTTTCAGGACGTCGAGGTCGCCCTCGACTGGGGGGTCCCCAAGCTGCGGCTGCGCCGCGGTCGCCTCGTCTTGCGAGGGGGCGACGAGATCGTCGTGCGCTATGCGCGGGCGATGCCGCGGGCGAACTGGGGCTGGCTGATCGGGCGCCCGAGCTTCCACGTGAAGGTGAATGCGGAAGGCGGACGCTTCAAGGGCTGGGTCTCGCCATACCGACAGACCGCCCAGGGCGCGATCGAGGAGCTCGAGCTCGCGGCCCTGCCCTACGAACGGCTCGGGCTCGGGGGGCTGCGCCTCACCGGGAGCGGCGAGGTGGCGTTCCAGGGGAGCCGCGGCGAGACCCTGTGGAACGGCAGCGTGAACTTCCGCGTGGTCGACGGCACCGCGACCCTGCCCAACGCGCCGCTCCCCGTCCCCTTCCAGCTCCTCTCGGGGAGCGTCGAGCTCGACGAGCAGAAGGCCGAGATCGTCGACCCCGTGCGCTTCGAGGGGCCGATGGGTCGGATCGCGACGACCGGCCGGGTGGGCCGGGCCGTCCCCGACCCCGGCCTCAACCTCGAGGTCGAGCTCGACCTCCGGGATCCGACCCTCCTCCAGCTCCTCAGCGAGAGCGGGCTGCGCATCCGCCCCGGCGCCCGAGAGGTCCACATCGGCGGCACCCTCTCGAACCCCCTGGCCCGCGCCACCTCGGCGCGGCGGCGCTAGCCCGACGAGGCCGGGCGATGAGCACCGAAACGCTACAGCGCGTCTTCAAGACCCTCTCGGATCCCACCCGGGTGCGGATCCTCGCCCTCCTCGAGCGCGAAGAGCTCGCCGTGCAGGAGGTGATGGACGTGCTCGGGATGGCCCAGAGCCGCGTGTCGCGACACCTCGGCATCCTGCGCGAGGCCGGTCTGCTCCGCGATCGCCGCGAAGGGACCCACATCTTCTACCGCTTCCGGCCCCCCGAAGAGCCCGAGTGGAGCGAGGCGTGGGCCGTCGCGCGGCGCAGCTTCGATCGCGACCCCGTCGCGGAGCGCGACGCCCGGGCGCTGGCCCGGGTGATCGAGCATCGGGCCTCGCGCAGCCGCAGCTTCTTCGACTCGGTCGGCCCCGAGTGGGATGCCCTGCGCAAGGTCTTCAACGACGACGCCCTGCGCGCCCGGGCGATCGCCCAGCTCGCGGCCCCCGAGCTCGTGGTCGCCGACGTCGGCACCGGCACCGGGATCCTCGCCGCCGAGCTCGCCTCGCTGGGGCTCCGCGTGATCGGGATCGACTCGTCGCCGCGGATGCTCGACGCGGCGCGGGCCAAGCTCGGCGAGGCCGGCCTCGAAGTCGAGTGGCGCGCCGGGGACGCCCAGGCCCTGCCCCTCGCCGACGCCGAGGTCGACGCCGTCTTCGCCCATATGGTGCTCCACTACCTGCCCTCCCCCGAAGAAGCCCTGGCCGAGTTCGCCCGCGTCCTCAAGCCGGGGGGACGCGCGATCATCGTCGACTTCGTCCCCCACGACGCCGAATGGATGCGCGCCGAGCTCGGCGTGCTGTGGCTGGGCTTCGACCCCGGGATCGTCGAGCAGTGGCTCGCGCGGGCGGGCTTCGAGGACGCGCGCAGCGAGGCCTTCGAGGTGAGCTCGCCCACCCGCGAGCTTCCCGCCACCTTCCTCACCCGCGCGCGACGCCGGGGGTGACGGGGCAACGGATCGAGGCGGTGCTCTTCGACGCGGTCGGCACCCTGCTCGCGCCGGCGACACCGGTGGGCGCGACCTACGCGCGGATCGCGACCGCCCACGGGCTCCACGTGGAGCGCGACGCCGTCGAGGCGGCGTTTCGCCGGGTGTTTCCCGCGATGCCCCCGATGGCCTTTCCCGGCGCCGCGCGGCAGGAGGTTCCCGTCCTGGAGCGCCGGTGGTGGCGCGACCTGGTCGGGCGCACCTTCCGAGACGCCTGCCCCGGGAGCTCCGAGACCGCGGTCGACGCGCTCTTCCCCGCCCTCTTCGACGCCTTCGCGACCGCGACGGCCTGGCGGCCGCGCGGCGGCGCGACCGAGGCGCTCGAGGCGCTCCGCCGCAGCGGGCGGCGTCTCGCCGTGCTCTCGAACTTCGACCACCGCCTCC
>JANQRO010000494.1 GCA_028284525.1 Myxococcota bacterium
GTCGCGGTGCGCAACAGCGAGACCCCGCGCAGCTGGCGGGGCGCGATCTCGAGCGCCACCCGTCCGGGGAGCGCGTCGAGGAGCGCCGCGTCGCCGCCCAGGGGTGCGGCGTTCGTCCCCACGAGCCCGAGGGTGCCGAAGACCGTGTCGGGGGTCTGTGCCCAGGCGCCCGCGACCGCGTTCGCGTCGGCGTCCTCGAGCGCCGCGTCGACCCGCCAGCGCGGCGTCCCGAACAGGTCGTCCACACGCAACGAGAGCGGCAGGACCTGTCCGCCGAGCGCGGCAGCGAGGTCGCGGCTGCGGAGCGCGGCGCCCGTGGCATCGATGCCACCGCGCAACACCAGCGCCCGCGGCGGGTCGGAGCCCACCGGGACGCGCACATCGTCGAGCTCCGCCCCCCCCTCCAGGCGGGGATCCGCGCCCGGGGGCCAGCGCAGCGCGAGCTCGGAAAGAGCGACCCGTCCAGCCAGGCCCTCGAGGGCCGGCACCAGCGCGCTCCACCCCTCGAGATCGATGGGGGTCTCGAGGGCGAGGGCGACCGCGGG
The DNA here is from genome assembly GCA_028284525.1 of Myxococcota bacterium. Classification (GTDB taxonomy): domain Bacteria; phylum Myxococcota_A; class UBA9160; order UBA9160; family PR03; genus JANQRO01. Next base: position 546 of record JANQRO010000494.1, read on the forward strand.
AGCGGTGCCCCCGCGGAACTCGCCGCGGGCTGCGGCGTCGCGGATGCGCACGGTGTCGAAATCGACGTCGAGGCTGCCGTCGTCCCGGGTCCGGAAGCGCCCCGACGCGGTGGCCTCGACGCCGGCGGGCTTGCGGAAGAGCACCTCGTAGACCAAGACCGCGCGGGTGGCGTCGAAGGAAAAGCGACCGGCGGGGCGATCGAGGTCCTCGACGGCGAGCTCGAGGCGCAGGGGACCCGACGCGCTGAGCTCCTCGGCGGCGAGGGCGGCGTGGTCGCTCTCCAGTGTGAGCTCCACCCGGTCGAGACGGCCGGCGGTGCCGTGCAGCGTGGCCGCTCCGGTCGCCCGGCCGGCGAGGGCGAGCTGGTGTTCGAGGTAGGGCGCGAAGCGCTCCATCGGCAACGCCTCGAAGCGCAGCGCGAGGTCGAGATCGAGACTCGCCGCAACCCGACCCCGAAGTCCGAGCGCGCCGCCCCCGGCGAGGGTGCCCTCGAGGTCCACCTCGACCGGCGCGTCGGGCGCCGTCGCCACCACGTCGGCGCGGAGCGCCTCGAGCTCGAAGCGCTGCGCCTCGGGGAGGCTGCGATCGTCGACCACCAGGGCGCTGTCGCGTAGCGCGATACGTCGCAGCGCGAGCTGGAAGGAGTCTTCGGCGCTCCCTCCGTTTCCTGGCGACGCGGCGTCTGCGGCGGCTCGAGAGGGGTCCGCACCCCGGTCCCGCTCCGCGGCGCCCGGCATCACCCACCCGCCACCGTCGTCGCGGCGCAGCGCGAGCCGAGCGCCGTCGACCGAGAGCGAGTCGACCAGCACCGTGCGCGCGAGGAGCGGGAGCCACGCGAGCCGCAGCTCGACCTGCCGAGCCGCGAGCCAGGGCTCGGGCCCGAGCTCGTCGGCGCGCGCCCGCGCGCCGTCGAGGCGCAGCGCCGGCGGGAAGAGCGTGATCTCGAGGGTCTCCCACTCGACGTGGCTCCCGGTGGCATCGAAGGCCGCCTGGCGGATCCGCGCGGCGGCGGCCTCCCCGGAGAGCAGGGAGGGGAGGAGCAGCGCCGTCGCCACGAGCGCGGCGACCGCGAGGAAGAGCAGGGCCCCGACGATCCGGAGCGGCCACCGCAGCGCGCCCGCCACGACGGCGCTACCCGCGGATCTTGCGGACGAGCAGGTCCCGGGCGCTCCCGGGATCGGCCTTGCCGCGGCTGCGCTTCATGATCTGCCCCATCAGGAAGTTGAGCACCTTGTCCTCGCCGGCGCGCACCTGCTCGACCATCTCGGGATGGGCGGCGATCACCTCGTCGGCCATCGCCTCGAGCTCACCGCTGTCCGAGAGCGCCTCGAGACCGCGCTCCTGCACGAGGGTCTCCGGGTCGCCGCCTCGGGTCACCAGCTCGGGCACCAGGGAGCGGGCGCTCCCGGCGGTGACGCGCCCGGCTTCGACCATCCGCAGCAGCGACGCCAGCGCCTCCGGGCGCAGCGCGCTCCCCGCGATCTCCACCCCGGCCTCGCCCAGGGCCTGGAGCACGTCGCGGGCGATCCAGTTGGCGAGGGGCTTGGCCGCCGCCGGATCGCCGTGGGCGGCCAGCGCGGCTTCGAAGAAGTCGGCGATCGCCCGGGTCTCGGAGAGGAGCTGTGCGTCGTAGGCCGAGAGCCCGAGTTCGCTCTCGAAGCGCGCGCGCTTCGCGGCGGGGAGCTCGGGTAGCGCGGCGCGGACGGCCTCGACCCGCTCCGCGGGACCCGCAGCGGGATGAGGTCCGGATCGGGGAAGTAGCGGTAGTCGTCGGAGTTCTCCTTGAGCCGCATCACCCGGGTGCGCCCGCGCTCGGCGTCGAAGTGCATGGTGGCCTGTTGCACGCGCTCCCCGTGGTCCAACAGCTCCGCCTGGCGGGCGGCCTCGGCCTCGATCGCGGCTTCGACGAATCGAAAGCTGTTGAGATTCTTGAGCTCGGTGCGGGTGCCGAATTCCTCCTGCCCCGGTGGGCGGATCGAGACGTTGGCGTCACAGCGAAACTGGCCCTTTTCGAGGTCGCCGTCGGTGACCCCGACGTAGCGGAGAAGCTGGTGGAGGGTGCGCAGATAGGCCCCGGCTTCGGCGGCGGAGCGCATGTCGGGCTCCGAGACGATCTCGAGGAGCGGCACCCCCGCGCGGTTCAGGTCGACGTGAGAGCCCCCGCCCGCCACCGCCGAGTCGTGGATCGACTTCCCGGCGTCCTCCTCGATGTGGATCCGCGTGATCCCGACCCGGGTCGCCGATTCGGCCCCTTCCGGACGGATCTCGAGCCAGCCCGCGGTGGCCAGCGGCTCCTCGAACTGGGAGATCTGATAGCCCTTGGGCAGATCGGGATAGAAGTAGTTCTTGCGCGCGAACACCGAGGTCCCGTGGATCGTGCAGTGGGTCGCGAGGGCGGCGCGCAGCCCGAGCTCGACGACGCGCTCGTTCATCACGGGCAAGACCCCGGGGAGCCCCAGGTCGATCGGATCCACCGCGTGGTTGGGCGCGTCGCCGTAGCGCACCGGGGCCGGCGAGAAGAGCTTCGACTCGGTGGCGAGGTGCACGTGCACCTCGAGCCCGATCACGGTCTCGTACGCGCTCATCCGCTTCCCTCCGACGCGGCGGGGCGCCGGCGGTGCCAATCGGTCGCGCGCTGGTAGACGTCGGCGACCCGCAACGGGGTTTCCTCGTCCAGGGCCGGCCCGAGCAGCTGGAGCCCGACCGGGAGCCCCTCGGAGATCCCGCAGGGCAGCGAGAGCGCCGGGATGCCCGCGAGGTTGGCCGAGACGGTGAAGACGTCCGAGAGGTACATCCGCAACGGGTCCTCGCTTCGCTCGCCGAGGGGAAAGGCGACCTCGGGGCTGGTGGGCATGGCGATCACGTCGCACACCCCGAAGGCTTGCTCGAAATCGCGCCGGAGCAAGGTGCGCATCTGCATCGCCTTGCGGTAGTAGGCGTCGTAGTAGCCGGCGGAGAGCACGTAGGTCCCGAGCAGGATGCGGCGCTTCACCTCGGCGCCGAAGCCCTCCGAGCGGGTGCGGCGGTACATCTCGCCCAGCGAGTCGGCGTCGGCGCGGCGGCCGTAGCGGACCCCGTCGTAGCGGGCGAGGTTGCTCGACGCCTCGGCGGGCGCGATCAGGTAGTAGGTCGCCACCGCGTACTGGGCGTGGGGGAGCGAGACCTCGACCGTCTTGGCTCCCGCCGCCTCGAGGGCCGCGATCGCCGCGCGCACGGTCTCGAGCACGCCCGGTTCGACCCCCGCGGCGTCGGAGCACTCCCGGGGGAGCCCGACCACGCAGCCCTCGAGGTCACCGCCGAGCGCCCTGCGGTACGCGGGCACCGGGTGGGGGAGCGATGTCGAATCGTTCGGGTCGGGCCCCGAGATCACTTCGAGGGCCAACGCACAGTCGCGGGCGTCGCGTGTCAGGGGCCCGATCTGGTCGAGAGAAGACGCAAAGGCCACCAGGCCCCAGCGCGAGACGCGACCGTAGGTCGGCTTCATCCCGGTGATGCCGCAGAAGGACGCGGGTTGGCGGATCGACCCGCCCGTGTCGCTTCCGAGGGCGAGCGGCACGATCCCCGCGGCGACGGCGGCAGCGGAGCCGCCCGAGGATCCCCCGGGTGCGCGCGTCGGGTCCCACGGGTTGCGGGTCGGGCCGCGGGCCGAGTGCTCGGTGGAGGAGCCCATCGCGAACTCGTCCATGTTGGTGCGCCCGATCACGACCGCCCCCGCGTCGCAGAGCCGTGCGACGGCGGTCCCCTGGTAGGGCGCCACGAAGCCTTCGAGGATCCGTGAGGCGCACTCGCAGGGCTCGCCCTGGTGGATCAGGTTGTCCTTGATCGCCACCGGCACCCCGTCGAGGGGCGAGCGCGGGTCGCCGTCGCGACGCCGGGCGTCGGCCGCGTCGGCCTCGGAGCGAGCCGCCGTGTCGCGCCG